>NZ_JAVAMR010000029.1:0-49733 GCF_030731025.1 Microbulbifer sp. 2205BS26-8
AAGGAAAAAAAGAGAGGAAGAGAGGCCTGTTGAGGAAGTGCAGGTAGTTGGAGAACGGCCCAACCCTAACCGTAAAGATGCATTTTCTCAGAAAGCTGAGTTTAGACAGTTATTGAAGTATATACAGTCGTATAGTCGTATAGGTCCTTGGTTGCTGGATGGCTGTGGTATAGACGGGCTAGAATGTGTTGTTGTTTATGGAAAAAAAGATGCAAAAAAGGATACACAAAGCAATTTTAAGCAATGCATGGCTACCTGCTTGCAAGTTAATTATGGAGAAACATATGAGTGGGCTGAACGATTCAGCCCGGTAAGTCTGCAGGGTTTATTAACAAATGAGGCTGCTGAGCTGTTGCAAGATCACGCTCAGAAGCAGGCTAATCGTAATGCTTGGTCTTATGATAAGGAAACTTTCGAGACTGGCCGAAGACAATTAGGTGTCGTAAAATTTTTCTCGCGATTTAATGCTGCGGCGGCTGTTGCTGGAGCGGGAGCGGCTGGTTTTCAGGCTGGAGCTTTAGGTTATTGTGCGGCGGACTGTTTAAATGAATAGAAAACTAATTTATCGAATTTTGGCTGCGCTATTAGGTTTGGTTTTTTTAATTGCGGGTGTTTTTTTGTTGACTCCGATATTCGATACATTTTTAAATAAACTGAATGGTGTGATTTTTATTTTGTTGGCTTTATACTTAGCTCGCTATTCATTAACTGGTAAGGAAAAGTTTTTCATTAGGTAAGTTTTCTTCAAGGCAATGCAATTCACAATCGCAGTTGATAGATTTCTTTCTGGCCTCCGCTAGTTAAAAGTATTAAAGCCCCCGCAGATTGCTCTGCGGGGGCTTTGCAAAAAAGGATGGTGACACTGATTGGGGGACATATGTAATAGCTGGCGGACTGATTGCTGCAGATTTAATTTTTGGCGGTCCCACGGGGGAAGGGATTGCGCCAGCAATGGCTATTTTAGGGGCAAAACAAGCCAGCAAACAGATTGCTATTGGGATTAGTAAAAAAGGCCTTAAACACCTTTCTAAGCATCTGAAAGATTTTAAAAAGTTTGATAGTAAATTTAGCCTAGATGATCAAGTTGAGCTGGGGAAAAAAATCGCAAGCAATCCATCAAATTTGGTAAATGTTAGGAATGGCAGTCAAGGATTTGAATCAGTTGTGAAGATTGGGGAGAGTAGCGTTAGAGTGCGTGCTGTTGTGAATGCATCTGGTAATTTAAGAAGTGTTTATCCTGTAGGCCCATAAAATGGAAGAGGTTATTTATATCTTAGATTTAGAGGGTGGGGTTGATCCTAACGAACCCTTAGGAAGTATTGTTTTAAATGATAACCAAGATAATAAGATTGTCATTGAAAATACATATATTGATGCATGGTTGATGGCTATTGGAGATTTTCTTTTGGCAGAAAATAATCCGCAAAGAATAGAAGTTCTTGAAGAGCCAGAGGTAATTAGAGCTTTAGCTAATGGAAACTTACTACAGTTAAGCTATAGAGGCTCAATGATTTCTGTTGACTTGCAAGCATTTTCCAGGCAGGTTGCCATAGCCATGGATTGTTTAATTAAGGAATTATTGAAGTACTCCACTCAATGCGCAACTACTAATATAGTTTTTTTGGAGAAAAAGTTAGTAGCAATAAAGAAAAAAATGAATTTAGCTTAGCGCCCGGAAGTATGCCGCTAAAGTAAAACCCGCGTCGGGGCAAAAAAGTTGGTAAGAGCGCCGTTCGTCGGGGAAAAGTTCTTTAAGTTGCTGATCGCATTGGGGAAAATCGGGCTGTAGCTACGATATTGCGCCGGTGTCATGCTGTTGCACAAAAGGATGGTGACACTGATGGCACTGATTGGGGGACATATGTAATAGCTGGCGGACTGATTGCTGCAGATTTAATTTTGGGCGGTCCCACGGGTGAAGGAATTGCACCAGCGATGCTTTTACTTTCTGCCCGCCAAGCAGCGAAGGCTAGTTTAAAAAGCACAAGCAAAATTTGGAAAAATTTCAAATCTGCAAAAAATGGTCGAAAAACTAATGGAGAAAAAGGAAGTCAAAGAGAATACTATGAATGGGACCACACTCACGGAGATATTGAAGTTTATGACAGCAGGGGTAGACATAAAGGGTCAATGAATCCCGAGACAGGTAATATATACAAGCCACCGGTTAAAGGGAGGAGGATCAATTTATGATGAAGCAATGTTGCTGTAAGGATATGCTATCTGCATTAAATTCTGACGTTGGTGTTATTTATATTCCAAAGTTTCGGGAGTACGGGATATCGATACTTGATGGTGGAAGCTCCTTTCTGAAAATTGTTTTTTGTCCTTGGTGTGGTACTAAACTGCCATTAAGTCTGCGAGATAAGTGGTTTGATTTATTAGAAGAAGAGTTCGGTATAGAGGATACAGAAAATGATCATATCCCGAAGGAAATGAGAGGTGATACTTGGTGGCGTATTAGAGGCTTATGAAACCCTAATGCACAAGAGGATCAGGCCGTAATTAATGGTTTAAATAAAACCATTGAAATCATCGATAGAGCTGAAACTATTTCAGATGTTTTGACGGTGGGCGGCATTGTCTTTGATGTTGCAACAGGCCCATCAGGTGAAGCCGTTCTCATAGGGGCTGCAGCAAAAGCTAGTGCCAATAAGGCAATCAAAGAAGCTTTCGAAAGCCAGTTGAAGCAGCACGGAATAAAATCACTTCAAAGGTCTCATCGAAAAATCACTCGGCGCCTTAATGAATATCTTACGAAACTGGATGAAATTAAAGCTGCCGGAGGAAGAACTAGCTCTGTTGAGCGGGAAATCAGAACCTTTAGAAGGCAGATTGAAGTCCTTGATGATATTTTTAAGGGGTTATGATGAATTCTAATCTTGGTAAGTCTATTGCAGTTTTAGCAAAAAAATTTGGTGACCTAGAAATTACAGAAAGAGGGGATAAAGAAGAGCCTTGGACATTAGCTGGTGACTTAGTTGATGTGGAAAAATCACTACTTGTGCTTTCTAATGATCTTTTTCCTCAGCTTTTAAGGGATGGTGCTAGTTCACAAGAATTGAAGGAAACCTTGTTGGATATCGGTGAGGAATTTCGCCATATTGCTTATCACATTGGTAATAGTAAGTTTTATCAATACCTAAGGGTTACTACCCCAGAGCATCAAGTTGACTAACAGTAAAAAGGTATTGATGATATTTTGCACAAAAGGAACGAACCATCCAGGAAATTATTTCTTCAGATGTGGATAGAATCCAAAATAAATTTGATGAAATTATCAAAGAGATGAATGAAAAAGGTTTGAGATATCCAGGTTCTCCCTCTCAGGGTAATAACTCAGGCAGAATAAACAACCTACTAAGTAGTACGATTTGCCCTAACTATCTAGGGTGTGGAGAGCAAGCTTTATATTTATTTGGCGCTCTCTATACGCCTGAGTTTAATAATGCTCTAGAAACATCTTAGACCAAAAACCTTATTTATGAGTGGGGGACGTGGGAGCATATCACACCGCACCAATACCTTATTCTTACCCCAGATTTGGATCCTTCGATGAAATTTAAGTTAGATCCATGGACAAATACAACGGAAATAAGACGTGAATAAATCCTATAAGCGAAAGATTATATTTTGGTCGATATTTTTTGGTGTGGTGGGATTGTTGGTTGGTGATAAGGGAGGCGGAGGGTACGAAAAAATTATTTGGGCTGCCTGTGGAGCCTCACTAGGGGCTTTCATTGGATTATTGTTTTATAAATCTCAAATAAAAAAAGAAGTTAAGAAATGATTTTGGTTAGAGCAAAATATTGACACGATATCTCGCCTCAAGATGAAGCCCCACTGACGCGGGGATTTGTTAGACGGTAGTTTGGGAATTCACAATTAATAAATTGTCCCTATGCGCCACGTTCTCTCTTTTTATGAGCACTTAGACGCTTTCTGCCAAATATTTAGCAGTATGCTTAATGGTGTTAATTTTTTGGCTAACGAGATTGAATTATGTGCATCTAGTCCCCTTGATTTTTCCCTTGATGTTATAGATAAGCAAGGAACTAAAAACCATTATATTGTTGATTCCGAAGTTTTTTCTAAAAATCTAAGGTCCTTTGCTAAAGATCTATACATGTCAGATTGCTTTGAGTTTAGATTGGTGGCAGGTGAATATACATTCACTTTGAGTGCTGATCCAATTTACTTTGCACAAAAGGGCTCTGGTTCAGGTTGGTTTCGCCCATTTGGTCACCCCTATGTAGTTGGGCGTAGTGGACATCCATTTGTTTTTCCAGGTCCAAAATCGGGAATCGGCCAGTATTTAGATGATAATATTCCTGCGGGACACACCTTTGGTACAAATCACGATGCGTTTGTTGATTGGGCTGTCAATGAAAATGGATTTCCAGATTTGTTAGCTAATATCCCTTCAATGTTACCAATATATATATTCTGTTGCTCAAGAAGCTATAAATACTCCGTCAAATTATATTAATTCAATTATTCACACTCATACGAATGGCATACCATATCCGGTTCCTCAGCTCCCTGTTCCTATTGAACACACTCACTCTAGCGGAGAGTAAGATATGAAGTATTCTAGTTTTTTATTAATTATTATATTTTTCTTGGTTGGGTGTGAATCAAAATATACAGATATCAGCTTTTCTAAAGAATATTCAAAAATAGTCGGGAATAAGTATAGGGTTAAAGGTGAGTTAATGCTTCACGGTCTTACACTTGGAAAGAACTATGGAGAAAAAATAGATATCTATAGCGTTACAGAATCTCCCGGTTTTAGTGGTCCAGAAGTTATAAATCGTAAAACTCTCTCCGCAGGAAGCGTTATAGAGGTTATTGGTGCCAGGCGCTGTGACAATTGTTTTCCTTCACAGGTCGAATTCAATATAAAATTAATGTCTAAAAATCTCACTCCGGAAGCACCGATTTGGCTTGCTGATTACAGTGTGTCGGATGGAAAAGAAAGTCGTGAACTAGATTTGAATAAATTTATTAAAATAGAAAATTGAGTTTGCACAAAAGGGGGTCACTAGAGAGTGGGCGGAAAAAGAGCTGGCCTTAATGGATGCATGGTTGAAAGAGAATTATGAGGGTTTTCCTGATACTAATAATTTCCTTATAAGAATTAACTCTCCGGCTGATATGGCGTTGCCACCAAATATCAATATTCTTGATATGAATGTAAACGAAAGGATATTCCAGGATCAAGCTTTTCACGAAAAGCTTCATGTTTATATTTTTAATGAAATAGGGTCGGGGACGTATTTCTTTTCATCCAATGTAGGCCAAATCCATACTTGGATAACAGATACTGCATCGCAGCTAGGAGTGCATTACCGAGGAACAACCTTTAGAGGAGCAGTTACACAGAATTATTTACACCCTCTACCCAAAGCCTGAATTTAACTATTTCTCAGAGGATTAGTTAATGCTGACCAGTATAAAGAAAAGTTTCATATACATACTCTTAATATTTATTTTTCTATGCCTTCTATTTTTCTATTTTTCTGATTCAATCGATGAGGTGGCTAAAAGTGGAGTAAAAGCTGATTTAAAAAATATCAAAGAAGCTACGCTTCAGTTCAAGAAAGATAGAGGGTCGTTTCCTCAAAATATAGTACAGTTAAAGCCGTATTTTAATATCATTCCCAGTGACCCATGGGGGGATGCTTATATATATACAGTGGGGGATGGCTGGGTTGAGCTAAAATGTTGTAAAAGTAAGGAAGTACAAGTAGAGAGATTTGGGTCGGAGTAAACTGTTGGCACAATGCTCCGATTCCATTCTCAGTTGGCACTATAAGTTCAAAACCCCGGCAGAGCTAATTTGCCGGGGTTTTATGTTAAGTTGTTTATTCAGCAGTCAACACCAAACACCCTTCCATGACCCTGACCTTGATCGGCGTATCCACCACAAAACCGGCCCGTTCAAGCCAGTGGCCTTTGAGTGTACCACAGCAGTTTGTAGAGGATCCTGAGAGCCTATGGCTTGTTGATGATGGACGGAATCAGAGTATAAGGAGACAAAGGCCCTAACGAAGGGATGCTGCTCTATAGCCAGTGCAGGCCATCTATGTTCAGCGGTTTATGGCAATAGTGGAGACGTGTGGGTTGGCTCTAACTGAAGAGGAGCCGACTCAGTTTCTTGCGATAGTGAAGATCTGAAGTGTGTTGCACCAGATTTGCACCAAAATACACATAAATTTTTGATTTATTAAAAATATGTGGTGCCCAGGAGAGGACTTGAACCTCCACGACCGTAAGGTCACTAGCACCTGAAGCTAGCGCGTCTACCAATTCCGCCACCTGGGCCATTCAACGTGTGTGTCGTTGAGGACGCGAACTATAGAGTTCCGGCGGGGGGGTGTCAACGGCTCCCTGCGCTTTTTTCTACACTTTCTGTTAAGGTCGGGAAACGCTGTAAAATCGCTTATACTGCGTGCAATTGCCACGAAAATTAGTGAACTATTCCTTACGTTTCCACTGCCTGCCTTTGGCCGGATGATCCCCGGATGTGGCCATGGCTGCCGCCTCTCAACAACGGATGCTGTTTTGACTCACAGAAATACCCCAGACCCCTTCAGTACAGACCCCCATGCCCAGCGCGAGGCGGAGAAATACGAAAAACCGGTGCCCAGCCGTGAGTTCCTGCTGCAGCTGCTGGAGCAGCAGGCCGGCCCTGTGTCCTGGGAGGATGTGGCGGAACTGCTGGGGCTGCAGGATGAGGATCGCCGCGAGGGGGTGCGCCGGCGCCTGATTGCCATGTCCCGCGATGGGCAGATCGCCAGTAATCGCGCCGGGGACTTCGGTGTGCTGGACAAAATGAGCCTGATTCGCGGGCGCGTTATCGGTCATCGCGATGGCTTTGGCTTTGTCATTCCCGGTGATGGTGGTGAGGACCTGTTCCTGTCCCACCGCCAGATGCGCAGGGTGTTCGACGGTGATGAAGTGCTGGTGCGGGAAACCCCGGGCGGTTTTCGCGGCAAGCGCGAGGGCGCGGTGTTGCGGGTGATCAAACATAACACCGAGCAGCTGGCCGGGCGCTTGTTCCGGGAGAATGGTATCTGCTTTGTGCGCCCGGACAACCCGCGCATCAATCTTGACATTATGGTGGCTGCGGAAGACAGCGCAGGTGCCGGGCACGGCCAGTATGTGGTGGTGAGGATTGTCACCCAGCCCGGGCGCGACCGGGTGCCCCAGGGGGAAGTGGTCGAGGTGCTAGGTGATCACCTGGCACCGGGCATGGAGATAGAAGTTGCCATCCGCAACTACGGTGTTCCCCATAGCTGGCCCAGCGCACTAGAGGCTGAGGCGGCAGCGATCTCTGAAGAGGTCCTTGCAGAAGACAAGCGCGCACGGGTCGATCTGCGCCAGTTGCCCCTGGTGACCATCGACGGTGAGGATGCGAGGGATTTCGATGATGCGGTGTTCTGCGAGCTGTTGCCGGACGGTACCTGGAAGCTGCTGGTGGCCATTGCGGATGTCTCCCACTATGTGCGCCTGGGCAGTGCCCTGGATGAAGAGGCACATAAGCGTGGTAATTCGGTCTACTTCCCCGATTTTGTTGTCCCCATGTTGCCGGAAAAGCTGTCCAACGGGCTCTGTTCCCTCAATCCCGAGGTGGATCGGTTGTGTATGGTGTGCGAGATGCAGATTGATGGCGCCGGTGACATTCTCGACTACCGCTTTTTTGAGGGTGTGATGCGCAGCCACGCGCGCCTCACCTATACCCAGGTGGGCGAGTTACTGGCGGCGCGTGACGACAAGCGCAACAACGGCCTGCGCAAACAGTTTGCGACGCTGACGCCGCACCTGGACAGGCTGCACGACCTCTACCTGGCACTGCGCGGTGCCCGTGATCGCCGCGGTGCCATCGATTTTGAAACCACCGAGACCCGCATCGTTTTTGACAGCAATCGCAAGATTGAGCGCATAGTGCCCGTTGTGCGCAACGATGCCCACAAGCTGATCGAAGAGTGCATGCTGGCGGCGAATGTCTGTGCTGCAGACCTGATGGCGCTGTCGGGGCTACCGTCGCTGTACCGTGTGCACGATGTGCCGAAGGAGGAAAAGCTCAGTAACCTGCGCGAGTACCTGGGTGAGCTGGGCCTGCGCCTGCCCGGGGGCGCTGAGCCCCAGCCCAGGGACTTCCAGGCACTGCTGGCGCAGGTCGAGGGGCGTGCCGACGCCCACATTATCCAGATGATGATGTTGCGCTCCATGAACCAGGCGGTGTACCAGCCGGAAAACCGCGGGCACTTCGGCCTGGATTACCGCGCCTATGCGCACTTCACCTCCCCGATCCGCCGCTACCCAGATCTGCTCCTGCACCGTGCCCTGCGCTGGCTGATCCACAATGGCAAGGCCAACCAGCGCGCCGTGGCGCAAAAGGTCCATGCGGAACCCGGTGCCGGGCCCATCGATCGCGGGGATATCCTGCCCTACGATCTGCCGGCCATGGTGCAGCTGGGTGAGCAGTGTTCCATGACGGAGCGCCGCGCCGATGATGCCACCCGGGATGTGGTCAGCTGGCTCAAATGCGAGTATTTGCAGGACCATGTCGGGGATGTCTATTCCGGGGTGGTCAGCGCGGTGACAGGTTTTGGCCTGTTTGTCGAACTGGATGACCTGTATGTGGAAGGGCTGATTCACGTCACGGCACTGCCCAGGGATTACTACCGTTTCGAGCAGGCACACCAGCGCCTGATCGGCGAGCGCAGCGGCAAGCGCTACCATTTGGGTGATTCTGTCACGGTGCAGGTGGCTCGGGTTGACCTGGAAGAGCGCAAGGTCGATTTTATCCTGCAGCAGTTGGTATCGCGCACACGGAAAAACCGGGCCGAGGGCGGGACCAGCGGGGCCGGAGTCACCAAAGTCAGTGCGCGCGCTATGGAAATGGCGGTGGACCACCAGCGGGATCGCGAGCGCCGCGGCAAACAGAAGAAGAGCACACAGCGTACAACCGGCGACAGTCCCTGGAGCGGATCTGCAAAAACCGCCGAGCAAGTGCCCCCTTTCCGCAAGCGCAAAGTCGGCAGCAGTGAGGCAGTGCCGGTAGAGGCCTCTGGGGAACAGCCTGCCCGTAAAAAGGCGGCGGGCGAAGCCCCTGCAGAAAAGCCAGGGGAAGATACGGCACCCAAGCGCCGCAGTGCCAGGCGCACTCCGCCGCGCAAGGGCGGGAAACGTCCCGCCGTGGCCGCGCGCAAAGCGGCGCAGAAAACAGGCAAGGGCAAGGCAGGCACCGTCAAGGCAAAGAAGAGGAAGACTACTTCCAGCAGCAAAAAGAAAAAATGACCGGGGGATAAATTGAAACAGGAAGTGGTATACGGCCTGCACGCGGTACAGGCGCTGCTGAAAAGTGCCCCGCAAAATGTGCAGGCGCTGATGTTGCTGCGCGGGCGCAATGACCAGCGCCTGCAGAAGATTATCCGGCAGGCAGAAAAAAATGCGATTGCACTGCAGTTTGTCGACCGCCGTACGCTGGATGAAAAAAGCGGGGACAATGCCAATCACCAGGGCGTTATTGCGCTCTGTGCCGGGGAAGCCCGGGTCCATGATGAAAAGTACCTGCAGGAAATGCTGGAGCAACTCGCCCGCAAAGGTGAGGCGCCTTTCCTGCTGGTCCTGGATGGGGTGACCGATCCACACAACCTGGGGGCCTGCCTGCGCTCAGCAGAGGCTGCCGGTGTCCACGCGGTGATTGCCCCCAAGGATAAGTCTGCCGGCCTCACCCCTACCGCCAGGAAAGTGGCCTGCGGTGCGGCAGAGATACTGCCATTGGTTACCGTGACCAACCTTGCCCGCACCTTGCGCCAGTTGCAGCAGGCGGGTGTCTGGATCTTTGGGGCGGCGGGGGAGGCCGCACAGGGTCTCTACCAGAGCCAGCTCACGGGTCCGCTGGCACTGGTACTGGGGGCCGAGGGTGGCGGTTTGCGCCGACTCACTCGCGAGCACTGTGATCACCTGGTGAAAATCCCCATGGCGGGGGAAGTCAGCAGTTTGAACGTGTCGGTCGCCGCTGCTGTGTGCCTGTTTGAGGCGGTGCGCCAACGCAGCGTCCATACCCCGGGCGATCCCCAAAATCTGATACAGACCTGATCACGCGCGGGGGCGACACCTGCAAACCCCGGGCCTGCCTGCGTTTGCAGTGGAGCGGTTTGCTGCGGTTGCAGCCCCCTGTCCCTATTTAGCGTGAAACGGGTTGCCGGGCCAGCCATTGGTCTACGGCGTCAACCACCGGGCGCGGGTTTTTGATCCAGCTCAGGTGTGGATTGCCCCTGGGGTAGGTGGCCGCCATTTCCTGTGTTTCGCCACCGACAATGGCGGCCAGTTTGCGTGCGGCCTGTACGGGGGCGAAAGTATCGCCGGCGAGGGCAATATGCAGGGTGGGCTGCACCGTTTGCCGGCGTTCGTCAAAGCACTTTTCCGGGGCGAAACGGCCGGTGTAGATAGCCCTGGCCCAATCCTTCATTAACCCGCGCGCCTCGCGCCAGCCAAAGCCCATGTGTGCACCGGGGAAGTAGCCCAGCAGGCTGGCGGTGAGGCTGGCGATCGGGGCAAAGGCGAGCAGGGCGTAGCGCTGGGGGCCGCGCCAGCAGCGGTAGTGGATATGGCCCGAGGCAATGCTCACAACCCTGGCATCGCCGGTCAGGCCGGCCCTGGCTGCCAGGGTTCCGGTCTGCCCGCCGATACTGTGGCCGAGAATCAGCGCCGGTTCCTGTGCGCACTGTTGCTGCAGCAATTGCAACAACTGCGGAATAAATGAAAACACCAGCGCGTTATAGCCGTAGTCTGCGCCGCGGTGCGGGCGCGGGCGGCTTTCGCCGGTGCCTGGCAGCTCGGTGATGGCGGTGCTGTAGCCCAGGCACTGCAGTTCCTCCTGCAGCAGCCGGTAGCGATCGGCGGGCACGCCCATGGCGGGGATCACCAGCGCCAGGGGGCTTTCTGCACGGTTGCGGGTGATGGTCACGGGGACCCGAAAGGGGCCAAAGGCCAGTGCGTGGATTTCCTGGGGCATGGTACTTCTCTCTTCAACCGGCGGGCACTATAGGCCAGTGCCCGCCCACGGCCCATGACCAGACTGCGCACCCTGCTGGCCCAATCCGCCAAGACACCGCGCCGCTGGATGCCGCCCTGACACAATTCGGCGAACTTGCAAGCGGGGACGCGAGTGCCTAGAATACGCCGCCCGCGATGGGCCCGATATTCCCGCGCCCGTTGTTACTCCTTGCCTTACCGGAAATCCGGGAGGCTGATTAACCCGTAAGGAGCAAAAATGCGTCATTACGAAATTGTATTCCTGGTTCACCCGGACCAGAGTGAGCAGGTGCCCGGCATGGTGGAGCGCTATACCGCTGCCATCACCGAGACCGGTGGACAGGTCCACCGACTGGAAGACTGGGGCCGCCGCCGCCTGGCATACCCGATCAACAAGATCCACAAGGCCCACTACGTTCTTATGAACGTTGAGTGCACCGAAGAGGCCCTGCAGGAACTGACCACCAACTTCCGCTACAACGATGCGGTCATCCGCAACCTGGTGATGCGGGAAGATGGGGCGATCACTGAAGAGAGCCCGATCATGAAGGCGGAAAAAGAGAGCCGCGAGCGCAAAGCAGCACGCAGTGAGCGCAGTGAGCGCCGCGAACGCCGCGAGCGGGCAGAGGAAAGCAAAGCCTCCTCCGACGCTGTGGAAGAAACCGCTTCCGATAACACTGAAAGCGAAGAGTAAGGGGATTATCTGATGGCACGTTTTTTCCGTCGTCGCAAGTTCTGCCGTTTCACCGCTGAAGGTGTCAAGCGTATCGACTACAAAGACCTCGATACCCTGAAAGCCTACGTCTCCGAGACCGGCAAGATTGTTCCCAGCCGTATTACCGGTACCAAAGCCAAGTACCAGCGCCAGCTGGCCACCGCGGTCAAGCGCGCCCGCTACCTGGCCTTGCTGCCGTATACGGACAGTCACGAAGCCTAAGCCGCAGTTTGCTTAGTCTGATTAATAGAGAAGCTATCTGGAAATGCGCGCCGTAGCTGAATTTATTATGCGCGGACGCGTGCGCGCGGTCATTCTCACCATGCTGGGGATACCGCTCGTCAGCCCGGCAATTCTCGCCCTGGTGAGTTTGCGCCGCGGCAGCAGTGACGGCCTGATGGTATTGGCCTGGGCGCTGCTGCCGATCGTTGTCGCTGGTATGAGCGGCCATGTGCCACTTTTGGTGGCGGGCATATCCGCCGGCTATTTTGTCTCGGTGCTCTGCGGTGCCCTGGCGCTGCGCAGCCGCCGCTCATGGGTTGCCACCCTGCTGGCCGTGATTGCGGCCTCGGCGGTAAGCATAGGGCTCACGTCCTATTTCAGCGGCGGCCTCCTGCAGGGCTTCCTGCAGGCGGTGGAGCGGGCCGCAGAACAGCCCGACAGCGTTCCCATGGAGGAGCTCAGGCAGGTCTTTTCGGGTGAGTTGCAGATCACCGGATACTTCAGCCTGATATTGGCAATGAGTGCCACCCTGGCCCTGGTACTGGGACGCTACTGGCAGGCGCTGCTGTACAATCCCGGCGGATTCCGCCAGGAGTTTCACCAGTTGCGCCTGCCATTGTGGCTGGCAGCGGTGTGCATGCTGCTGTGGGTGTCGGGCCTGGTTACACCGGGCTACGCCTTCTGGGGGGCAGTGATCGCCTTTCCCATGGTGGTGGCGGGCATCGCCCTGATCCACTGGCTGGTTGCCAGCCGCGGCTGGGGCATTGGCCCTTTGGTGGCGATGTATGTGCTGCTGGTAATTGGTGGGCTGCCCCTGGCCGGGTTCCTGTGCGGTCTGGCCCTGGTAGATAGCTGGATAGATATTCGCGGGCGCTTTGCCAAGTAGCGCACCGCTCACTACAGAAATTGAGGAAACCGAGATGGAAGTTATTCTGCTCGATAAAGTAGGCAAACTGGGCAACGTGGGTGATCGCGTTGAGGTGAAAGCCGGTTTTGGCCGCAACTTCCTGCTGCCGACGGGTAAGGCCATTGCCGCTACCGCTGCCAATATTGCCGAGTTCGAAGCCAAGCGTGCTGGACTGGAGGCCGCTGCCGGAGCCAAGCTGACAGAAGCCGAAAGCCGCGCCACCAAGCTGGCCGACCTGGCTGTCACCATTGCCGCCAACGCCGGCGACGAAGGCAAGCTGTTCGGCTCAATCGGCACCCGTGATATCGCCGAAGCGATTACCGCCAGCGGCGTTGCGGTCGCCAAGTCGGAAGTGCGGCTGCCACAGGGTACCCTGCGCGAAGTGGGCGAGTACGAAGTGGACGTGCAGCTGCACTCCGATGTGACGGCGGTGGTAAAAGTGGTGATCGAAGCCGAATAGGCTTTTCCGGTCAGCGGTTGGTGCCTGGGATGCCAGCCGCGCTACAATCGGGCGCTGCACCCTTTGTGGGGTCAGCGCCCGTTTTGTTTCTGGTATCCAACAGGTTTCAATGAACGACGAATACGCCACGCCGGAACAGGAGATACACAGCGAAGCGCGTTCGCCACTGCCCCATTCGGTAGAGGCCGAACAGTCCGTGCTCGGCGGCCTGATGCTGGACCCGGGCCGCATCGATGCCGTTTCCGAGCAGCTGGGGGAGGAGGATTTCTTCACCGCCAGTCACCGCAGGATCTTCGCGGTGATGCGCGAGCTGACCGAAGGCGGGCAGCCCCTGGATATTGTCACCCTCGCCGAGGCGCTCACCAGCCGCGACCTGCTCGGCGATGTGGGCGGCCCCGCTTACCTGGCGGAGCTGGCCGAGAACACCCCCTCTGCGGCGAATATCGTTGCCTACGCCAGGATTGTGCGCGAGCGCTCCATGCTGCGCCAGCTGATCGCTGCCGCCGGCGAGATCAGCCGCACCAGCTTCAATCCCGGCGGGCTGGCCTCTGCCGATCTGCTGCAGATGGCGGAGCGCCGCGTGGCGGAGATCGCCGAGGGGCGCGTCAAAGAGGGTGGTTTCGTCGCTGTGGACGCACTGCTGAAAAAGACAGTGGAGCGCATTGATGAGCTGTTCAAGACCGAGGGGGATATCACCGGCCTGAGCACCGGCCTTACCGAGCTGGACCAGCGCACTTCCGGCTGGCAGCCCGGCGAACTGATTGTCCTCGCCGCGCGCCCCTCCATGGGCAAAACCGCGCTGGCACTGAATTTTATTGAAAGCGCCATGCTCAGCCAGGAGCGCCCGGCACTGGTCTTCAGTATGGAGATGCCCTCGGACAGCCTGGTGATGCGGATGTTGTCGTCCATCGGCCGCATCGACCAGGGCAGGATCAGGAACGGCAAGTTGCAGGAGGAAGACTGGCCCAAGCTCTCCAGCGCTGTGCAAAAGATAAAGGGCAAAGCCCTGTATATCGACGATACCCCGGCGCTCAGCCCCAGTGAGGTGCGCGCGCGCACCAAGCGCACAGTGCGCGATCACATCAACAAGCTGATGCTCGCGCATCCCGAGCTGAGCCGCGAGGAGGCCGAGGTCCGCAGCCTGCCGGCGGTGATTATGGTGGACTACCTGCAGCTGATGCAGGTGCAGGGGACCACTGAGGGGCGCACCCAGGAGATTTCCGAAATCTCCCGTGCCCTGAAGGCCCTGGCGAAGGAATACGATTGCCCGGTAATCGCCCTGTCGCAGCTCAATCGCAGCGTGGAGCAGCGCCCCAACAAGCGCCCGATGAATTCAGACCTGCGGGAATCCGGGGCCATCGAACAGGATGCGGACGTGATCCTGTTTATCTACCGCGATGAGTACTACAACGAGGACAGCCCTGACAAGGGCATGGCGGAACTGATTATCGGCAAGCAGAGAAATGGGGAGACCGGTACCTGCCGGGCGGCTTTTGTGGGCAAATTCACCCGCTTCGATAACCTGGCACCGGAATACTACCAGGGCGAATAAGCCCGCCCCGGCAGCTTCCTGCCAGCCGGACTCGAGGGAGTCACAGTGTGTTATCCGACCAACAGATGCGAGCCCTGGTGCTGGAGCGCCAGTTTATCCACAAGCCCTGGCCAGGGGATCTCTCCGCCCTGCTGACACACCTGGGTGCGCTGCAGCTGGACGCCATCCAGCGCATTACCCGCGCCCACCACCACCAGCTCTACAACCGCCTGCCCCGCTACCGGGAAGCGCAACTGGCCGGGGCCGAACAGCGCCGCGAGATCTTTGAGTACTGGTCCCACGCCGCCGCCTACCTGCCCATGGCACACTATCCCTATGCCCGCGTGCGTATGGACCGTATCCGCGCCGGCCAGCGCCACTGGTTTGAGAAAAATGCCAGGTTGTGCCGCTATGTGCTGGATCGGGTGCGGTCGGAGGGGCCGCTGCGTGCCAGCGACTTTGTGCGTACCAAGAGTGGCTGGTGGGACTGGTCGGCAGAGAAAAAGGCCCTGGAGCAACTGTTTCACGAGGGTGAGCTGATGGTCAGCCACCGCGACGGCTTCCAGAAAGTCTTTGACCTGCCCGAACGCCTACTGCCGGCAAAGGTGCCAACCCGTGCCGCCTCAGGGCTGGAATACGGCTGCCATCTGGTGCGCACTTTCCTGGGGTGCCAGGGTATTGGTCGCGCCGAAGAAGTTGCCTATCTGCGCCGGGAAGACAAGCCCCTGGTACAGCAAGCGGTAGAGGCCATGCTGGCAAGCGGCGAGCTGGTGCCGCTGGGGAGGGAACTGGTACTCGCAGAACACCTTGCGCGACACCCCGAACGGGCACCGCGCAAGGTGCGCCTGTTATCGCCTTTCGATCCCCTGGTGCTGCAGCGCAAGCGCCTGCGCCGCCTGTTCGGCTTTGAATACCAACTGGAGTGCTATGTGCCGGCGGCCAGGCGTCGCTTTGGCTACTTCTGCCTGCCGATCCTGTACGGTGATCAGTTTGTGGGACTGGTGGACTTGAAAGCGGACAGGGAAGCGGGGGTGCTGCGTACAGAGGCGCTGCATTGGGTGAAAAAGCCCGGTGTCACACTCGAAGCAGGTTTTTACCGGGCTCTGGGTCAGTTTGCCCGCTTCCAGGGGTTGGAAGCCGGGGCGGCGCTCACAGCCTGACTACCACATAGACTTCGCGGCCGTCGCGCTGGGTGGGTAAAAAGTAGTTGCCACCGTAGCGGTAATACTGGATGCCGTTGATCACTTCGGCAGCGTAGCCGTTGGGGAGGGTTTCAACCACCTGGCCGGGCAGGAAACCATTGGGGCCGGGGTTCGGGGTAGCGGGCGCGGGCGCAGGTGCCGGCACGACCGCTACCGGTGCGGGAGCCGGTGTCGGCGGTGCCACCACCACATAGGTACGGGTGGCCGGGTACCACTGGTAATAGGCGTCGCCATACTGGTAGTAAGTCACGCCGCCCAGCTGTACCCGCACGGCGCTGGCCGGCAGGGTCACCACAGAGGCGCCCAGGGGCGCGGCAACCACCACATAGCCTCTGGGGCTGTGGCGGTAGAAGTGACCGCCGTGGTAATAATAGGGGCGCCTGCCGACGGCAACACGCACGTGTCCCAGGGGTAATGCTGGTGCGATAAAGCCGATGGAAACACGGGGGCCGCGGTAGTAGCCGCCGCGGTGATGGTGATGGTCTCCCCCGCGCTCATAGCCCCGTGCATCGGCAGACGGGCTAAAGGCGAATGCGGCCAGCACAATGCACGCACTGGCGCCAAGTATACTCTTCAGCAGTTTCACGGTTTCTCCAGCGAAGTGGTCACTCACATCCCAGATGCTACCCCGTATCGTGGCAGTAAAGACAGGTTATTCGGTTAAGAATTGTCAACCTTCCCATGAGTGGCTGCCTGGGGGCGATTGCGCTGGATGATCCCCATTAGCCGGTACAACAGCTGCGCAGCGGCGAAATCATAGGCATGGAAGCCTTCGATCGGCGCAAATTCCAGTAGATCGAAGCCTATGATTTCCCTTTGCCGTGCGACGGACTCGAACAGGTTGAGGGTCTGGTACCAGCCCAGGCCGCCCGGCACCGGGGTGCCGGTGGCGGGGAATACCGAGGGGTCCAGGCCGTCCACATCCAAGGTGAAGAAGACCTTCCCGGGGAAATGCTCCGGGAGCTGGAATTCCTGCACCTGGCTGGGCACCAGCTGGTGGGCGTCCAGGTAGCCTACCTGGTAGTCTCTGCGCGCTCGCATTTCCTCTTCGCAGTAGGCGCGAATACCCAACTGGAACAGCGGTACGCCGGCCTCCACCACCAGGCGCATCACGCTGGCATGACTGTGCTTGTGGCCTTCGTAGCGGTCGCGCAGGTCCGCGTGGGCGTCGATCTGCACCACGCCAAAGTCGGTCTCACCGGCGTCCAGCAGGCCCTGGATGAGGCCCCAGGTCACCGAGTGCTCGCCGCCGATACCCACCGGCATCTTGCCCAGTGCCCGCACCGCCTGGGTGGCCGCGGCGATATGGCCCATCACCTGTTCCGCGGTACCGGACACCGATACCGGTGAGCGGGTGTAGATGCCCATTTCACAGGGGGAGGAGAAGTTGTCGAACGTCTCCAGCTGCCAGGAGGCTGCCAGAATGGCGGCGGGGCCCCTGCTGGTACCGCCGCCATAGGAAACGGTTTCCTCGTAGGGAATGGGTATGATATGGAAAAACGCCTCTTCCGGCTTTGGCTGTTCGATTTCGGAGCCGAGAAAAATGGGGTAATCATTTTCAGACAGCATGTGTGGTTCCTCTGGCGACGGGTGCGCTTCTGCTGGGGCTGTTTATTGCACTGTGGAATGCACTCAGGAGAGCCGCTCCTTAAAGTCCCGGTAACTGAATTCCTTGATGATTTGCAGTTCGTCGCTAGCGGAGTTCCACAGGGCGATGGCCGGCAGGGGAATACCGTTAAAGGTATTAGTTTTTACCATGGTGTAATAGGCCATCTCCTCGAATACCAGGCGATCGCCCGCTTTCAGGGGGTCCTGAAAACTGTACTCGCCAATACTGTCACCGGCCAGGCAGCTCTGCCCCCCCAGGCAGTAAGTGTGGGGGAGTTCGCCGGGCCGGGCCGCGCCGGTGATCTCCGGACGATAGGGCATCTCCAGGATGTCGGGCATATGGCAGGTGGCGGAGACGTCGAGGATGGCCTGGTTCTGGCCGTTCCAGCTGGTGTCCACCACCTCGGATACCAGGATGCCGGAAAACAGGGCGATGGCTTCGCCGGGTTCCAGGTACACCTGCACCGCGTATTTTGCCGAGAAGGCGCGTACCGCTGCTACCAGTGCGTCCACCTGGTAGTCGCTGCGGGTGATATGGTGGCCGCCGCCGAAGTTGATCCACTCCATCTGCGGAATCAGGTGACCGAATTTCTCTTCCACGGCGGCAATGGTGCGTTCCAGGGGTTTGAAGTCCTGTTCGCACAGGGTGTGGAAGTGCAGGCCGCTGATACCTTCGAGCGATTCGCCGTCAAACAGCGCGCACACAATGCCCAGGCGCGAACAGGGCGCGCAGGGATCGTAACGCTCGGTGTGCCCTTCGGAATGCTCGGGATTGATGCGCAGGCCGAAGCGCAATTCCGGGCGCTGCTGTTGCATTTCCAAGCACAGTGCCCGGTAGCGCTGCCACTGGGAGAAGGAGTTGAAAATCACATGGTGGGCGAATGTGAGAATCTCGCGCAGTTCCCCCTCCTTGTAGCCGGCACTGAACACATGCACTTCCTTGCCCTGGTCGTGACCGCCGTACGCCTCAAATCCCAGCCTGGCCTCATACAGCCCGCTGGCGCAGGTGCCGGACAGGTATTCGGCCACGATATGGCCGGTGCTGAACATGGCGAAGGCCTTGAGGGCGGCGAGCACCTTGGCGCCGCTGCGCGCCTGTACATCGGCGAGTACCGACAAGTTATCGCGCAGGGCGATCTCATCGATTATAAAACAGGGGGAGGGTACACGACCGGGATCAAAACTGCCGAAGTAGTCTACGCGGGGGGTGAGGTCCATGGGGGCACTGTATCCTGGTGTGGCGGGCAGGCCCCTGGCCCGCCCTGGGGATTTATGGGGGGTGCGGGTTTACTGGAAGGGTCTGTCCAGCCAGGTTTCCTGCCAGGGCAGGCCGTACTTGTTCAGGTCGTGCATAAAGGGGTCCGGGTCCAGCTGCTCCAAATTCCATACGCCCGGCTTCATCCACTTGCCTTCCAGCATCATCTTGGCGCCGATCATGGCGGGAACACCGGTAGTGTAGGAAATGGCCTGGGACTGCACTTCTTTGTAGCAATCCTGGTGATCGCAGGTGTTGTAGAGGTAGTAGATCTTTTCCTCGCCGTCCTTGGTGCCGCGGATAATATTGCCGATGCAGGTTTTGCCTTTGGTCAGCGGGCCCAGGCTGGCGGGGTCCGGCAGCATCGCCTTGAGAAACTGGATGGGTACGATGCTGTGCCCCTGGAATTCCACCGGTTCAATACCGGTCATACCCACATTCTGCAGGACTTCCAGGTGCTTCAGGTAGCTCTCGCCAAAAGTCATCCAGAAGCGCGCGCGCTCGATTTCCGGGAAGTGCTTGCAGAGGGACTCCAATTCCTCGTGATATAGCAGGTAAATATCCTTGTCGCCGATGCCCTCGGGGAAATGGAACACACGCTTCTCTGCCATTGGCTCGGTGGTGACCCACTGGCTGTTTTCCCAGTAGCGGCCATTGGCGGTGATTTCGCGGATATTGATTTCCGGATTGAAGTTGGTGGCAAACGGCAGGCCGTGATCGCCGGCGTTGCAGTCGAGAATATCCAGGGTATGGATACGGTCGAAGTGGTGTTTTTTGGCATAGGCGGTAAATACGCTGGTAACGCCGGGATCGAAACCGCTGCCCAGCAGTGCCATCAAGCCGGCTTTCTCGAATCGGTCCTGGTAGGCCCACTGCCATTTGTATTCAAATTTGGCCTCTTCCGGCGGTTCGTAGTTGGCGGTGTCCAGGTAGTGCACGCCGGTCTCCAGGCAGGCATCCATGATGTGCAGGTCCTGGTAGGGCAGGGCCACGTTGATGATCATTTCCGGCTGCACACTCTCGATCAGTTTGACCAGTTCCGGGACATTGTCCGCATCCACTTCGGCAGTATCAATTTTGCGCGTCAGCATCGCTGCAATCTTGTCGCACTTGCTCCTGGTGCGGCTGGCTAACGTGATGTGCTCAAACACTTCCGCAACCTGGGCGCACTTGTGTGCAACCACCTGGCCGACGCCGCCGGCGCCGATGATCAGTACTTTGGCCATAAGGATCTCCTTAATCTGCAGCTTTTCTCGCCGCTGTCTTCTCAGGCGCTGGGCCTTATTTCTCAAAGTAGGTGTAACCGCTCATGCTGGCGGTGTAGGTATGCAGAATCTGCTTGCGCTGGGCGGCGGTAATCAAACCCTTTTTCACCGCGCGTTCCGCCAGGCGGCGAAAGCGCTCGAACAGCGCCTTGGGCTGGTACTCCACGTAGCTGAGCACATCGGCAATACTGTCGCCGTGAATTTCGCGGCTGAAATCGATGCTGCCGTCTTCCTGGATACGCACACTCACCACATGGGTATCACCGAACAGGTTGTGCAGGTCGCCAAGGGTTTCCTGGTAGGCGCCGATTAAGAAGGTGCCGAGGATATAGTCCTCGCCTTCTTTGAGTTCGTGCAGGGGCAGGGTTTTCTGCGCTTTCTCCCGGCCGATAAAGCGGTCGATCTTGCCGTCACAGTCGCAGGTGATATCGGCGAGGATGGCCGAGCGCGTCGGTGCCTCGTCCAGGCGGTGGATTGGCAGCAGCGGAAATATCTGGTTGATGGCCCAGATATCCGGCAGCGACTGGAATACGCTCATATTCGCGTAGTAGATATCCGACAATACCTCGGGCAGTGCCTGCAGGTCCGCCGGAATCTCCTCGGCTTCGTCCAGCAGCTGGCGAATTTCCCAGGCGCCCTGAAGGAACAGGTTTTCCGCATTGGCGCGCTCGCGCAGGCTCACCTGTCCGTGCAGGTAGAGGGAGCGCACCTCATCGCGGTAATAGAGTGTGTCGTTATAGCTTTCCTGCAGATTTCTGGGGGTGATATTGCGCACTGCGTCCTGCAGGTTCATCAGCATTGGGTGATCCCCCTCGTTGATTCTGGTGTGCTCCAGTTCCACCGGCTTGAAGCGAGTGATGTCGAGAATATCGAACAACAGCACCGAGGAGTAGGCCACCGTGGCGCGGCCGGACTCGGTGATAATCACCGGGTGGGCCACACCCTCACTGTCGAGGGTCCCCATAATGGCCTCCACCACATCCACGCAGTATTCATCGAGGGAGTAGTTTTTGGAGTGGATGTGGTTGGTTTTGGTGCCGTCGTAGTCCACGGCCAGGCCGCCGCCCAGGTCCAGATAGCCCATGGATGCCCCCTCTTCCACCAGATCGGCGTAATAGCGGCAGGCCTCCAGTACACCGGTGCGGATATCGCGGATATTCGGTACCTGCGAGCCCAGGTGGTAATGCAGCAGCTTGAGGCAGTCGAGCATCCCGTGCTTGCGCAACTGGTCGACCATAGCGATCAGGTCGTTGCTGCCGAGGCCGAAAATACTGCGATCACCACTGGTGGCATTCCAGTAGCCACCCACTTTGGAGGCGAGTTTGACCCGCGCGCCGATATTGGGGCGCACCTGCTCCCGCTCGGCACAGCGGATAATGGTCTGCACCTCCGAGGGGGTTTCCACCACAAAGAAAACCTGTACCCCCAGGCGCTGCGCCTGCAGACCCAGATTGATAAATTCCTCATCCTTGTAGCCGTTGCAAACAATCAGGGACTCGGTGTTGTCCATGATCGACAGTGCTGCAATCAGTTCAGCTTTGCTGCCGGCCTCCAGGCCATGGTTGAAGGGATGGCCGGCACTGGCGATTTCCTCGATCACCTGGCACTGCTGGTTGACCTTGATGGGGAAGACACCGCGGTAAACATTGCCATAGCCGCAGCGGACGATGGCGCGGGCAAAGGAGGTATTGATGCGGGCGATCTGGGCATCGAGCAGGTTTTCGATACGCAACAACAGCGGCATGCCGAGTCCGCGCTCGGTGGCACCGCGGGCGATATCCATCAGGGAGACGCTGTGGGCTTTGCCGCTGGGACCTTCCACCTGAACCGAAATCTCTCCTTTTGCATTCAGATTAAAATAACCGGCGCCCCAGTTGCGGATACCGTAGAGATCGGCTGAATCCTCGCAGGTCCAATCCTGAATTTGTTGCTGTTTCATGGCACTTGTCTGTTGAGCCTTGGCGGTCGCGAATCTTGGGCCCAGCAGCGCTGGAAAGCAATAACTATAGATAAAAGGACAGTATTTTTGTCCGGCGCAGAAGCAACGCTACACCCGGGGTGCCCGGGTGCTGTTTTAGCGCTGTGACAACGCCGGGGTATTGTGCAAATTTGGCGGGTAGGAGGGAAGCCGAAAAGTAAAAAGGCGGCCCAGAGGCCGCAGAGGGGGGGGATGGAATCGTGGTTAAAGCAGGCCGGGATTGGGGACCACCCGGTAGCCGCGTCGCACGTCATCCCACAGGTAGTAGGTGTCGTAAGCGACGTAATAGTGGCGGCCGCCGACAACCACAGTGAGGGCAGAGGCTGGCAGGCTGTGCACTATGGCTCCCTGGGGCGCATAGGTGACCACATAACCGTGGGAGGCCGGGCGGTAAAAGATACCGTCGCTATAGTAGAAGCTTGCGGCACCTATGCTGAGGCCAACGAAGCTGTGTGGCAGGTGGCGCCAGCGATATCCGTAACCATAGTGCACCGGGCGCCAGTGGGGGCGGTGTCCGCGGTAGCCGTGACGGTAGTAGGGTCTGTAGGCGGCGCGAAAGGCGTGCCTGTGTCCTTTTCGATGTCCCTGCCGGTAGCCTTTGTTGTAACCCGATTTGTAGGAGTGGCGCACTTCTCGGCGATGTTGGCGCTTTTCTTTGCGTCTCTGCTTGCGATTTTCTTTCTTGCGCTCCTGTTTGCGGCGTTCCTTTTCCTGCTGGCGGTTGTGGTACTTTTTATCACGGTATTTGCCGTGGCTGCGCTTCACATGGCGCTGCTCACGATGAGCCTTTCCCTGCCCGTGGTGATCGAGGTCCAGTGCGCGCTGGAGTCCCCGGGAAACTTCGGACAGTGCGGGGTTTGCTATCAGCAACAGGCCCGCGGTGACGATGGCGGTCGCAAGATGTCTCATGGCGGCACTCCCGAGCCCGGATGGCTCTTTTATGTTGTTTGCGGTCTTTTGTGTATCATGGCGAGTAGTTTGCCTTGACGGGTCTGAACACTTCCTGAACAGCATTGATTGACACTCGGGGAGTGGAACAAAGGAATGACTGGTAATCCAGCCAGTGACGCTTTCCCTGTGCGAGGCTTGGAACTGTACCCTGGGGAAAACCCGGGAATAGCGCCAGTTTTGCCCTGTTGAGACACCTGACTGCGGCGAGTATGATGCCGCGCTGACCCCCAGTGAGTAGGAGAGCGATGCAAGTCTTCCACCACGTAGCAAGCCTGCACGAGGTGCTGGCCAAGGCCCGCAGAGACGGCAAAACCATTGGGTTCGTACCCACAATGGGCAATCTGCACGATGCCCATATCGAACTGGTGCGAATGGCCCGACAGCACTGCGATCGGGTAGTGGTCTCTATTTTTGTCAACCGACTGCAATTTGGTCTGAACGAGGACTGGGACAAGTATCCGCGCACCATGGAGCGGGATATGGCCAGGCTGCGTGATGCCGAGTGCGATTTCCTGTTCCACCCGGATGAGGGCGAAATCTACCCCAATGGTATGGACCAGCAGACCCGCGTGGTCTGTCCGGCCATGACCGATGTGCTGTGTGGTGCCAGCCGACCTGGTCACTTTGAAGGGGTTACCACTGTGGTGGCCAAACTGTTCAATATTGTGCAGCCGGACAAGGCGGTGTTTGGCATCAAGGACTTCCAGCAGCTGGCCGTTGTTCGCCGCATGGTGGAGGACCTGTGCCTGCCCGTGGACATCCTCGCGGCTCCGGTGCACCGCGAGGCGGATGGCCTAGCGATGAGTTCCCGCAATGTATACATTACCGCGAAAGAGCGGCCCAAGGTGGCGGTCTTGAATCAGTCGCTGAACTGGGCCAGGAATGAGATACTGGCGGGACGCAGGGATTTCGCCGCCCTTGAGGCCGAGGCGCGCAGGCGTGTGGAAAACAGTGGTTTCCGTGCCGACTACTTTTCCATCTGCCACAGCAGGGACTTGCAGCCGGCTGCAGATGACGACAAACAGATTACGATCCTGGGAGCGATGTATACCAGCGCAGCGCGTTTGATTGACAATCTATCTCTGGAACTCTGAGGGGGCACCTGAGCATGCAATTCGAAATGTTGAAAGGCAAACTGCATATGGCCACAGTCACCCAGGCTGAACTCTGGTACGACGGCTCCTGTGCAATTGATCAGGATCTGGTGGAGCTGGCCGGTCTGCGCGAGTTCGAAAAGATCGATATCTACAATGTGAATAATGGCGAACGCTTCCACACCTACGTGATCCTGGCCGAGCGCGGCTCCGGCGTTATTTCCATGAACGGCGCCGCGGCGCGCCGCGTGCAGGTGGGCGATCGGGTCATTATCGCCTCTTATGCACAGATGTCTGAAGCAGAAGCCGATAATTTCATGCCCAGCCTGGTTTACCTGGATGAAAAAAATCAGGTGGTGCGCAGCACCAATACAATCCCGGTGCAGATCGCTGAGGCCTAAGCTTTCTGCTGAGCGTGCTATATGGCACTGGGCGTTCACTTATTATCTGAAAGTAACAAGACCTCTTGCTGGAATCTTTGATCAAGGTAGGACTCTTCCAGGGTATAATGCCAGAGCCCTTTTTTTGTCCCCGGTCAAGTGCGATTTCACCAATCCTTCTCGGATTATATTTTAGCGGTTTTTTCACGGCGTATTGAGCGATTGGGTCTTGGTAGGCCTCTTCCATGGAAATAATTTCCCAGCCCTCCCGGCGCAACTTCTGTACAAGGTCACCAATAAAGAGTGCTGACATGTCCGTTTTATGTAATAGCAATACATGTTTTGGAGAGCGACCCAGGTGCTTAACAGCCAAATCATCGTAGTAATTGATACTTTGCATCAGCACATCGACATACATCTTTGAGAACCGCAGCAGGTTAATATTTTTGCCCTCCCTGACAGCTTTCTGAAATAGATCCTCAATATACCAATCGTAGTTGTTCAGCGTAATATAGGCGTTCCTGTACTCATTCTCGCGCAGGACCTTTCGCATACCTTCACGTTTTTTCAGTGTTTCTCTCTCTCTTAAATACGGATAGCGGAAATAGGGTATAAAGTTGTCAAACTGTTTGAGTAGCTGGTGGGCCTGCAGGAAGTCCTCTCGGTAGTGGGCAAGGCCCGTATTCAGAAAGTTGGGGTGGCTGTGGGAATGGTTGCCGATCAGGTGACCGGCTTTATTGTAGAGCCTGAGGCGTTTTATGCCCTCTTCATTCAGAGTATGGGTGTTGGCGAAAAAGTCACTTTGCCAACGCGATACTTATTGAGGTTTTTTATCGGAGTCCTGGCGCGGGTCTGGCCGTCCAGGTAGCCAATGGCAGAGCGGGGTGCATCATCAAAGGTAATTGCCAACTGCTTGGTGTGCGCTAAGGGGCTCAATGTTATAGAACGATCAATGTGATGAGTTTCCCGTGCATGGTGCATCTTCCTAAATTCATTCTCACAAGCTACCCCTTTTAATTATTATGCATTAAGAATTTTTGAATATGTCCAGGAATAATAGCATGTACTTTATATTCGTCATTTCCGAAGCCCAGTATTTTAACAAGTGTAGCGGCCAACTACTCTGAGGTACAAAGTTGAGTTTTTCTTCTGTCCCACAAGTGGACTTGCATTGTTGTGCTGATAGGAGCCCTTACAGTTATAGCAGGCCATCAGATGATAACTGCTGGGAAAGGGCTCTAACCCGACTTGTCGGATTGTCTGCGTAGCTTAACCGCCGTACCAAAAGCCAATATTTCTGATGATCCTTCTGTAATTGAACTCGTGGTAAATCGAATGCCTACTACAGCATCTGCTCTCAATTCCTGCGCTTTTGATAACAAGCGTTTTATTGCAACACTCCTGGCTTCGGTCAGCATTTCTGTATACCCTTTTAATTCCCCACCAACAATTCCCTTCAGCCCAGCCATAATATCTCGACCAAGATGTTTCGATTGAACGACATTGCCGCTAACTACTTCCAGGATTTCTATAATTTCATAATTGGGAACAGTCTCGGTTGTAGTATAAATCATCGGTTTTTCTCACTGATATTATGCTGTGCCTAGGGATGAATCAGGGCTGGGTGTCTTTTTCTTTTAAAGGGCTTTTCCTGTACTCAACCCGGGCAAGAAGGGAGTAGTTGCAGATTCTCCAGGAATAGATTGACTGCCATCCTGTGACGATCATAACGTCTGGCCGCTGAAAAGTACAACCATACCATGCGTTTGGCCAGAGGGGTGTGTTCCCGCTAGAAAGACGCAGGTTACAGACTGGGTATAAGTGAAAAGTTGATATCAACATGCAGTTAACGATTCAACACTACCTACAACAGAGCATTCACCACAAGGTCGATCGGGTTTTTGGCCGTTGGCCTCGCAAAGTAATTGCAAAGATTGCGGACTGCCAGTTTAAGTTTGGAAAAGCTGGGAGAGTTCACTTGTCCTGGCTACCGGGATACCGAAGAGGTTTTTACTAGGATTTCCAGGTGTGTGGAAAGAGCGTTTTGTGATGGCGGACAGTATCGGGGTAGAATGGTGTGTATAAAACCTCCAGTAGTAACGGGCACAAGCGATACGTTGGGACTCTATGAATGTTTCTGATGGGTTTGCACTGGTTGGGGAACAATAAAAGGCGCCGGCGGTGGGTGAGCTGCTGACTAGAGAGTGTAAATAATTCTGTGTAACCGCTCCTACCAGTTGCTTATTGGTAGTCGGCGAGTGGACCACTGAACTCGATCATAAAGCGGTTTAGAGCTGGCTGCCAGTTACGGATTGGCATCGTCCATTTTTTTGAAGCAGCCTGCATAGCCAGGTACACCACCTTCATCGCGGCGTCGTCAGTAGGGAACACCTTGCGCTGCTTCGTGGCCTTGCGAATGACGCTGTTCAGAGACTCAATAGCGTTGGTGGTATAGATCACCTTGCGGATCTCCGGCGGATACTCAAACAGCGTAATCAAGTTTGGCCAGTGCGTGGCCCAAGACTTGCTAATCTGCGGGTAGGTGTCATCCCACTTCTCCGCGAAATGGTCTCGCTCCACCTGTGCAGCCGCTTCTGTGACCGCAGTATAGATTTCCTTCAGGTCAGCCGTAACCGCCTTGTAATCCTTCCAGGAGACGTATTTCAGCGAGTTCCGCACCATGTGCACGATGCACAGCTGAACCTTAGCCTCAGGGTATTCTGCAGCAATGGCTTCTGGAAAGCCTTTTAGCTCGTCTACACAGGCGATCAGGATATCTTCCAGACCGCGGTTCTTCAGTTCGGTGAGCACGGACAACCAGAACTTAGCGCCCTCCGTTGATGGTGGGAAAGATCTTTTGCTTTTTCTTGACTGTATAATTATGCAAAGCAGCGGGTACCAAACCGGTGTTGAGCGGCAGCCAGTGTGGTCGATGCTGTATCCAGTTTCCGCCGGCTGCGATTGGGCCATATCAGCACAGCGACAAGACTGTAGATAACAACCCCCAAAACCGTTTCCTGTATACGAAAAATCCCTTTTTCAAACGACAGTGTAAAATCGCCGCCGGTGGCATTCCAAAGAACGAGAGTAACAAAGGCACTGACGATCCAATAATACTCGTAGCGGGATCTTTGCAAAAAGTAAATACAAGCGCCAATCCAAAGGGAGAGACTGACCATAAACAGCCAGCGATCCTGAGGAAACACGGCGAAAATGGTCCAGCCAGCCAGCAGGGCAAGCAGCGTACCGAAGACCCGCATAAGGACGCGGCTTAGGGATTGACCGAGATTGATCTGGCTGCACACGGCAACGGCAAACCCCGCCCAATAAGGTTTGTCCCAGTTAAGGCTCAGGGCGATTCCGTAGGTGATCACCAGCGCCCCTACAACTTTAATGGATTCCTTGGCGTTACGTGAAAGGAACAGAGCTTTCTCCGGCCCTATATTCAACACTACAGCGACGCCTTTTTACTTCATGGCACAGAAAGCAATGTACAATATGAAATTGTATTGGGTAGATCTACAGGAGTATGGCATAAGCAGAGGGCAAACTTGCCTACGCAAATAGTGGTAAAGTGGCGTAAAAACCCCTCTTTTTGCCCGTTTTCAGGGGCTGGGACCCAGAGGTATGGTGAAATAAAGAACATACTGGCGGTCAATATCAGGGAGACGACTAATTGGAAGGTTAGGCCGCCAACTGTCATAGCCGGTGAAGGGGTGACACGTCGCGCTTTGCAAGGTGCAGGGGATAGCAGTGAGCGCTGTGGAGTTCAAGGGTACCCCTGGCCCTTTGCGCAGTGGTATACCTTCCTATGGCGTATTAATCCGCCAATCCATAGGAGTGAGCGGGAGTATCATCCGCTCGGCGCCTGTGTATGTGCCCACCACCGGATACGGATTAACTCTCCAACCCGAGCTTTTTCAGCCGATACCGCAACGACCTGAAACTGATCCCCAGTTTCTGCGCTGCTGCCGTGCGGTTCCAGCGGGTTTTTAGCAGGGCATTTTCAATCGCCTCTTTCTCAATACTGTGCAGAAATTCGTCCAGGGAGGCATATTGACTGGGATCGAAATGGCCCGGGTTTTGGGCTTCACGCCTGTTGGCTTGGGCAGGGGGAACGTCATGTTCGAATGGTTGCCCATCCTGCGCCAGTAGCAGGTCGTCGCTGCGGATTTCCTGCTTGTCACACAGTGTCAGGGCCCGCTCTAGAATATTCTCCAACTGGCGAACATTGCCGGGAAACGGGTATTGCTGCAGTGTCGAGAGCGCGCTGGGGCTGAGTTTCGGGGAGGCAAGCCCGGCGTGAGAGGCGATGCGTTGCATAATCACTTCGGCAAGTAACGGGATGTCTTCGGTGCGCTCGCGCAGGGGAGGGATCGAGATTTCAATCACATTGATACGGTAGTAGAGGTCGCTGCGAAAACGCCCCTCGCTCACTGCTCTGCCGAGGTCTTTATGGGTTGCGCTCAAGATGCGCACGTCAATGGAGACCTCCCGGCTGGCACCAATGGGGCGTACACATTTCTCTTGAATGGCGCGCAGCAGTTTTACCTGCATATCCAGCGGGAGATCGGCGACCTCATCCAGAAATAGGGTGCCTCCCTGTGCGCTTTGCATGAGTCCTGGATTGTTTTTATGGGCACCGGTAAAACTGCCCTTTTTGTGACCGAAAAACTCACTTTCCATCAGCTCAGCCGGGATGGCGCCGCAGTTGATAGGTACAAAGGGTTTATCGGCGCGAGCACCTTGGGCGTGGATGGCGCGGGCCGCCAATTCTTTTCCGCAGCCAGACTCCCCGCTGATATAAACCGGGGCATCACTGCGGGTGACTTTGGCAATCTGCTCGCGCAGTTTGCGCATGTTTTCGGCTTCCCCCAGCAGCAGCTGGTCTGCGTCTTTAACCTTTGGGCGGTGGCGGTTTTGATCCAGGCGCAGCGCCAACTGGACCAAGGTGCGCAGGTGCTCCAGATCCACAGGTTTGCTGACAAAATCGAAAGCACCGAGTTTCAGTGCCTTGATAGCGGTATCCATATTGCCATGGGCGGTGATGACGGCAACGGGGACATCCCGGTGGACACCGCTTTGAATGTACTCCACCAGCTGCAACCCATCGCCATCGGGGAGGCGTAAATCGGTGAGACAAAAGTCATAGCGGTTGTTGATCAGAAGGCGCTTTGCCTCTGAGAGATTGGCTGCACTGTGGCAGTCCACCCCCATCCTCTGCAGAGTCAGGGAGAGGAGTTCACAGATATCCGGTTCATCATCGACAACCAGGGCCAGAGGTAGCATCAATGCTCGGCCTTTTTTGTTTTGTTAATCGTGCTGGCAAGGATGCCGTAGGTTGCTTATAACGGAAATTCTTTGCTCATAATCCCCCGTATTTTGAAAGGAATTCCTGAGCGAAATCAACTTACACTAAATGCGTGTACAAATTCAATCCTGAAACAGCTCTTATTGTCCGCGCTGCGGCAGTGGTAGAGGTTGGTTTTATTCGCTTCACACAATTCCCGGGCGATGTAGAGGCCCAGCCCGCTGCCTTTGTTCCCTGTGGTGAAAAATGGTTCAAAAATCTGCGAGCGGTGTGCCTCTGGTACACCCGGGCCACTATCTTTGATATCCAGCTGGGTACAGTCCCGTTGTGGATTGTAGTAAGCGCAGATTGCCGCGTGGCGCCTGCCCGTGGCAATCTGGGAGTGGTGCAGGGCATTTTCCGTGAGGTTGGTGACCACCTGGGCCATTTGCGCAGCGTCAAAGCGGGTTCTGAGCGGCGCTTCGGGCAGCTCCAGCTCAATTTCGTCGCCGCCGGTAGCGCCGGCACGGAAGTCCTGAATAAACTGTTCCAGCCAGGCAGTCAGGTCGTACTCCTGGGGATCTCCGGCACGGCGGCGCGATAGCTGCATCACATTTTCAATAATCTGATTCACCCGCTGGCTCTGTCGGCAGATGATATCGGTCAGATGGCGTTCTTCCTGGCTCAGAAGGGAGGACTCTGACAGGAGCTGGGCTGCGTGGCTGATGGCCGCGAGGGGGTTGCGCACCTCGTGGGCGATAGAGGCTGTCAGGTGCCCCAGGGAAGCGAGCTTTAATTTCTGGGCGGCCTCGGTCAGCTTGCGGTTATCCTCGACGAAAACCAGAGTGCTGCTGCCGCTTTCGTGCCGAAGGTCGGCAAAATTGAGGTGCAGCTCAACGCCATTTTCCCCTTGTAGCAGAGCATGGCCGGGAGTTTTTTTGCTGCGCCATGCGCCAATAGAGCAGCACAAGCCGTCGGGCGGCGTTTTGTCTGCTTGCAACTGCGGGCCCAGTAGCCGCTCTGCAGCCTGATTGATCAGTTCCGGCTTGCCGGACGTTCCCAGTACCAGAACGCCGGTATCCATACGTTCAATAATCTGCTCGGCCAGGCGCTGCAGATGCGCCGCCTGCCGACTTTGTAATTCAGCACGCAGGTTTGCGCTGCGGATGCGTGCGGACAAGTATTGCAAAGCGCTGACAGTGGCGAAAAGTAACAGGCCGAGACCCCCGGCGGCAACAATGTCCTGTGTTGTTCCTCGCCCCGACATCAGGTTGAACAGTTGCAGGCCGATGACACCGAGGCTGGCGATGGCAGCAAAAAAGGCACCCATGCGCCTATCCAGGAGAATGGAGCCGATCGAGCAGTTGATGAGCAGCAGGTAGCCGAGGCCCGAATTGAGGCCGCCGCTGGCTTCGATCAGCAGCAAAAAGGCGAGAATATCACTGCCAAGCATCATCCCGATCTGCGTGCGTCGCGCTCGATAGGCGCTCTTGCGCAAAAAAACCAACCAGCCAAAATTGAGCAGGGTGTACACAACCAGGGTATAGAGAAACAGAGCAGGCGAGAATCCGCCCAGCGCGCCTGCGCCCAGGTCTGAGTAGAAAACCCCCAGTAGGACCAGGGCGATGGCCAGGCGATAGACTGCGCAAATACGCAGGAGTTGACGGTGCTGAAGGGGTGCTGCTTTGCTGCCGACGGGGGGAGTGCTCAAAGTGGATGCCCGTTATTGTTATTGGAGTGGGTTCCTGTGGCTCTACAGGAGTTACAATAGCGACCCGTATTGCCCGAGGTTCAATAATGTCTACTTTGCAACTAGTGCTGGCACAAATCAATTCCTCGGTGGGGGATATTCCCGGCAATACCGCCAGTGTGATTGAGGTTGCGCGCAGGGCCCATCGGGAATTCGGTGCTGAGTTGGTCCTGTTTCCCGAACTGACATTATGTGGTTATTCACCGGAGGATCTGCTCCTGCGTCCCAGTATGCAAAAGCGCATCGAAGTGGCGTTGGCACAGTTGAAAGCGGCAAATCTCCCCTGCGCCATTCTTGTGGGTTATCCCTGGCAGCGGGAGGGCAAACTGTTCAATACAGCGGGTTTGATTGTCGACGGTGCGCTGGTGGCCGAATATGCCAAACAAAAACTCCCCAATTACCAGGTGTTTGATGAGAGGCGCTATTTTACCCATGGCGAGGTACCCTGTGTGGTGGAGGTCAAGGGCGTGCCTCTTGGGATCAGCATTTGTGAAGATATCTGGCACCCCGAACCCCTGCAGCAGACGGTAGCGGCGGGGGCACGGTTGATGCTGAATATCAATGCCTCGCCTTTCCACCGCGGCAAGGCCCATCAGCGTCTGGCGTTGTTGGCCAGGCAGGCGCGAGCGGGGCAGGTTCCCATTGCCTATGTCAACTGGTGCGGTGGCCAGGATGAACTGGTTTTTGACGGCGGTTCACTGGTTGTGGATGCCCGGGGCAAGGTGTGCGCACGGGCGGTGGAATTCTCGGAGCAGTTACTCCCGGTAACCATTTCCCAGCAGGACGGCAGGGTTGCCTCACTGCAGGGTGACATTGCGCCACCACTGGGTGATCTGGCATCTGTCTACCAGGCCCTGGTACTTGGGGTGCGAGATTATGTGAACAAAAATGGTTTCAAAGGGGTGGTATTGGGCCTTTCCGGGGGCATTGACTCTGCCCTGACCCTGGCTGTTGCGGTGGATGCACTGGGCAAGGAGCGGGTGGAGGCGGTAATGATGCCTTTTCGCTATACCTCGGACCTGAGCAAGAGCGATGCTGCCGACCAGGCCCGGCGTCTCGGCGTGCATTACCGGGAAATCGGTATCGAGCCCATCTTCGATGCCTTTATGGGGGCTTTGGCGCAGGAGTTCGCCGGCAGCGAGCGGGATGCCACAGAAGAAAATCTGCAGGCCCGCACCCGTGGTGTGCTGTTGATGGCCATTTCCAACAAGAAGGGTGCAATGGTGCTCACCACCGGTAACAAGAGTGAAATGGCGGTTGGCTACGCCACCCTCTACGGTGATATGGTCGGGGGTTTCAATGCCCTGAAAGACGTGCCCAAAGTGCTGGTGTTTGAGTTGTCCCGCTATCGCAATACCCTATCGAAGGTCATTCCGGAGACGGTGATCACCCGCCCGCCAAGCGCCGAGCTGGCCCCGGACCAGATAGATTCCGACACCCTGCCGCCCTATGAGGTATTGGATCAGATTCTCAACCTGTACGTGGATCGCGACTGCAGTGCAGAGGAGATTATTCGCTGTGGTTTCGAGCGAGCAGTTGTGGAGCGGGTCGTGCACCTGGTAGCCCGCAATGAGTACAAGCGCCGACAGGCCGCGGTGGGTGTGAGAATATCGGAGCGGGGATTTGGGCGGGATCGCCGCTATCCCATTACCAATGGCTGGAAGGCCGGCGAATAGCGGCCTGTCGGGGGTAGACAAGGCGCTCGGTGGCGCCGTGTACGATTGTGTGGTTTACAGCAACTCCGGGGGCAGGGGAGTCTCGTCCCGGTTGTACTCGGGATTGTACAGCTCGCGGCTGTCAAAACCGCGGGGGTCGGATTTCTCAAATAGCCCAAGGGTGGCGCGGTGCACGATACTGCGGCCTGCGGCGCCCTTGTAGTAGTTGTAGTTGAATGTGCCATCTGTGTTGAACGCAGGGTGATTCGGGTAATTGTTGCGCAAAACACTGAGGGCGTTGGCTTCCAGCTCCGGCATTTCCAGAAGGTGGTAACCCTGTACCATCACCGCGAGGGCGTCCGGCACCGCGGGAGTTTGCTGAAAGTTTTCCACAACGTAGCGGCCCCGGTTGGCAGCCGCGAGGTAGGCGCCGCGCTTGAAGTAGTAATTGGCCACGTGAATTTCATAGCGCGCCAGCAGGTTGCGCAGATGGATCATGCGCTTTTGCGCGTCCACAGCGTAGCGGCTCTCGGGATAACGGGCCATAAGCTGGGAGAAGTAGGCGAAGGATTCCCGCGCGGAGCCGGGGTCGCGACGGGTCATGTCGGTGGGCAGGAAACGTTCAAATAGACCCGCGCCTTCCGTAAAGGAGGATAGCCCTTTCATATAGTAGGCGTAGTCCACATTGCGATGTTGCGGGTGCAGACGGATAAAGCGGTCTGCAGCGGCGATGGCCGCATCGTTCTCATAGTTGCGGTAGTAGGCGTAGATCAGCTCCAGTTGGGCCTGTTCGGCATAGTTGCCAAAGGGGAAATTATCCTCCAGTGCGCGCAGGTTCCTGACCGCCAGATCCCACTGGCCGGTCCTGAGCTGTCGCTGCGCCGCTTCGTAGAACGCCTGTTCGGTGCGACTGCCGGTGGGCAGACCCTCTTCAGAATCGTCAGTGCTGGCGCAGGCAACCAGTATCGCGGATACCAAGGCCAGCCACAGCATTTTCCAGGTCTGCATAGCCCTTCGCTCTATCATTCTCACACTCTACCTTATTAAACTATCCACCAAGATCAACCTGGCGCGCCGGACATTTAACCACAGTCGCGGGGCTGCCCAAAGTATTTGCAATTGCTTGATGAATGACCCCCTGAAAGTCGATATTGAAGTTCCGGCCAATATGGCTGGTCGAAGATTAGACCAGGTAGCAGCCGAATTAATTCCCGATTATTCCCGTGCGCGCCTGCAATCCTGGATCAGAGGGGGCCAGTTAAGGCTCAATGGCGCCCCCGCCAGGCCCAGAGACAAGCTGTCCGGCGGTGAGCATCTCAGCCTGCGGGCAGAACTGGAAGCCCAGGGCGCCTGGCGCGCTCAGCCCCTGGATCTGGCTATTGTCTATGAAGACAATAGCCTGCTCGTCATCAACAAACCTGCCGGACTGGTCGTCCACCCCGCTGCCGGTAATCCCGATGGCACCCTGCTAAATGGTCTGCTGCACCACTGTCCACACCTGCAGAACATACCCCGTGCCGGGATAGTGCACCGCCTGGACAAGGACACCAGCGGCTTGATGGTCATCGCCAAAACCCTGCCGGCCCAGGCACGCCTGGTGGACCAGTTAAAACGGAGAACGGTCAGTCGCCGGTATGATGCCCTGGTTCAGGGCTACATCACCGGGGCCGGGTGTGTCGATGCTCCCATCGGCCGCCACCGCCAGAATCGCCTGAAAATGGCGGTTGTGAACGTTGGCGGCAAGGAGGCCATTACCCACTACCGGGTACAGCGACGTTTCCCTGCCCATACACTACTGCGCTGCCAACTGGAAACCGGGCGCACCCACCAGATCCGTGTGCATATGGCCCATATCCGACATCCACTGGTGGGCGATCCACTCTACGGGGGCCGGTCCAAGCTGCCACCGGGGGCATCTGCAGCACTGGTCCAGGCCCTGCAGCAGTTCCCCCGGCAGGCCTTGCACGCCGCAGAGCTGGCCCTGGTGCACCCGCTTAGTAGCGAGGAAATGCACTGGTATGCGCCCATGCCTGCGGATATGCTGGACCTGCTCGACTTACTCGGTGCGGGCAGCATCTAACGCATCGAGTGTTCATTCAGGCGGGTCCGGTCCAGTGGTGTCGGCCCCGTTTGTCTCTGGAAAATGTGAAAGGCAAAAGCTGGATATACCCATGCCCCGTGGACACTACCTGATTCCCTCATGGCCGGCTGTGCCATCTGTACGCGCCGTCACCAGTCTGCGAAGTGGCGGGTACAGTAGTGGCGCCTTCGCTTCGTTCAACCTCGCCACCCATGTGGGGGACGAGGAGTCCGCCGTGGCTGCCAATCGCCGACAGTTGTGCGATGAAATGCAGCTGCCGGCTGTACCCCAGTGGCTGGAGCAGATCCACAGCGACAGGATAGTCGAAGCCCGTAACGATGCCCTGGTGCGCACTGCGGACGCCAGTTTCAGTTTGCGCACGGGCACTGTCTGCGCGGTACTCACTGCTGACTGTCTGCCGGTGCTCGTCTGCGACAAGGCGGGTACCAGAGTGGCAGCGGCGCATGCAGGCTGGCGCGGGCTGGCTAACGGGGTTCTGCGCAATACGGTTATTGCGCTCGATTGTGACCCGGCAGATTTATTGGTATGGCTCGGTCCGGCAATTGGGCCCGACGCCTTCGAAACGGGGGTCGAGGTCTTGGAGGCCTTCTTTGACAATGCTCAGAGTGTTGCCCATACCCGGGCCATCGCCCAGTGCTTTCGCCCCCATAGACAAAAGCCCCTGCATTTTCTCGCTGATATCTATGCCCTGGCCCGCGCAGAGCTTATGGCGCTCGGTGTCGAGGCTATTTACGCGGGGACGTATTGTACGGTAGGTGAGCCCGATCAGTTCTTTTCCTATCGAAGAGAGAAGACCACCGGCCGCATGGCTACTTTGATCTGGCTGGCGGATCACCCTCGCTAGGTACCCCTGGTATTGAAAGGGGCCTGTAGGGGCGCCGAGAGTGGAGTTGCAGTGCTTGAGCAATCGCAGCCAAGCACTATCCCGCAGTGGGTCTTTTGAAATGGGGGCGAAGTCCGGGTAACGCAAGGGGCTTCACTGGTGCAAAGAGTGGAAAAGCAACGATAAACTCACCGGCTGTCTTGCACTCCTGCGGAAATGTTCTCACGTTGATTGAAATCATTGAAAACTTTTTCCCTGCCCCTATTTTACTTCCCAACACTACACTGAAGGCGTGGCGCCAAAATGGCATCACTTTAGCAGTGCCTCATCAAACACCGAGTAGGAGAGGTTTCATTCATGCGAATAGACCGAATGACAAACCCGCTGCAGGCTGCCTTTGCTGACGCGCAATCCCTGGCGATTGGCCGCGACCACAACCAGATATACCCGGAGCACTTGATTCTCGCGCTGCTCAATCAAAACAACGGCAGTGTCCCGGCGTTCCTGTCCCAGGCGGGTTTTAATCTCAGTGGCCTACGCAATGATCTGGCCAAAAGGCTGGACAACTTGCCGACGGTCAGCGCCCCAACTGGCGATGTGGGCATGTCCCAGGAACTGGTGAGACTGATGAATCTCACCGATAAAAAAGCACAGCAAAACGGCGACAGTTTTATATCCAGTGAGACGGTACTGATTGCAGCCTTTGACTCCGCCGCGGGAGAGATTTCCAAAATCCTGAAAGCCAATGGAGACCTGAAGCAGTTGGAGGCAGCGATTCAGAAAGTGCGCGGCAGTGAAACAGTCGATGACCCCAATGCCGAAGAGGCGCGCCAGGCCCTGGACAAGTACACACTCGATCTGACCGAGCGCGCCCTGGCGGGCAAGCTGGACCCGGTGATTGGGCGAGATGACGAAATTCGCCGCACCATACAGGTATTACAGCGCCGCACCAAAAACAATCCCGTGCTGATCGGAGAGCCCGGTGTGGGTAAAACCGCAATTGTGGAAGGCCTTGCGCAACGCATCGTGAATGGCGAGGTGCCAGAAGGACTTAAGGACAAGCGCCTGCTGTCCCTGGATCTGGGTGCACTGCTCGCCGGAGCCAAGTTCCGTGGGGAGTTTGAAGAGCGCCTGAAAGCCGTGCTCAATGAACTGTCCAAGCAGGAGGGGCGCATTATCCTGTTTATCGATGAACTGCATACCATGGTCGGCGCGGGGAAGGCGGAGGGCGCCATGGATGCGGGCAATATGCTCAAACCGGCCCTGGCTCGGGGAGAGCTGCACTGTGTCGGTGCCACCACCCTGGACGAATACCGCCAGTACATTGAGAAAGATGCGGCTCTGGAGCGCCGCTTCCAGAAAGTATTGGTGGACGAGCCCACGGAAGAGGACACCATTGCGATCCTGCGCGGTCTGAAAGAACGCTACGAGGTCCACCATGGCGTTGATATCACAGACTCTGCGATTATTGCTGCAACGAAATTGTCTCAGCGCTATATCACCGATCGACAGTTGCCGGATAAGGCCATTGATTTGATCGACGAAGCGGCCAGCCGTATCCGTATGGAAATTGATTCCAAGCCGGAGGCGATGGATAAGCTGGAGCGCCGTCTGATCCAGCTGAAAATCGAGCGGGAAGCGGTAAAAAAAGATAAGGACGATGAGGCCACGCAGAAACGCCTGGCCAAGTTGGAGGAGGAAATCCTGCAGTTGGAGAAAGAGTACGCCGACCTCGAGGAGGTGTGGAAGGCGGAAAAGGCGCAGCTCGCCGGCAGTCACGACCTGAAAGAAAAGCTCGAACAGGCCAGGCTGGACATGGAATCGGCGCGCCGGGCCGGTGATCTCACCCGAATGTCGGAACTCCAGTACGGAGTGATTCCCCAGTTGGAACAACAGTTGAATTCAGCCGCCACTACCGAGGCTGCAGAGGAGCCTCGCCTGTTGCGCAACCGCGTTACCGATGAGGAGGTGGCGGAGGTGGTTTCCCGCTGGACCGGTATTCCCGTTGCAAAAATGCTGGAAGGCGAGCGGGAAAAGCTGCTGCGCATGGAGGAGGCATTACACACACGTGTAATTGGGCAGGGGGAAGCCGTAGAGGCGGTTGCCAATGCCGTCCGTCGCTCCCGTGCCGGCCTGGCAGACCCGAATCGCCCGAACGGCTCTTTTCTCTTCCTCGGTCCAACCGGTGTCGGCAAGACGGAACTCTGCAAGGCCCTGGCGCAATTTCTCTTTGATACCGAAGACGCCATGGTACGTATTGATATGTCGGAGTTTATGGAGAAACACTCAGTCGCCCGCCTGATCGGTGCACCCCCGGGGTATGTGGGGTATGAAGAGGGGGGGTATCTGACCGAAGCGGTGCGGCGCAGACCCTATTCCGTGGTGCTGCTCGACGAAGTGGAAAAAGCACATCCGGATGTTTTTAATATCCTCTTGCAGGTACTCGACGATGGCCGCCTGACCGATGGCCAGGGGCATACAGTGGACTTTCGCAACACCGTGGTGGTAATGACCTCGAATCTGGGTTCGGATTTAATCCAGAAGATGGCCTCGGCGGAAGAAGGTGACGACCTGGATGCTGAAATTCGCTATCGCCAGATGAAAAATGCGGTTATGGAGGTCGTGGGCGATCATTTCCGCCCCGAGTTTATTAATCGCGTTGACGAGGTTGTGGTATTCCACCCCCTCGACAAAGCAGAGGTGCGCGCCATTGCGGAAATCCAGCTAAGTCAACTGTGCCGCCGCCTCAGTGAGCGCGATTTGAAACTGGAAGTGTCCGAGGCCCTGCTGGATAAACTGGCGGAAGTGGGATTTGACCCGGTGTATGGTGCGCGCCCACTCAAGCGCGCCATACAGGTCTGGTTGGAAAACCCTCTGGCGCAGGATGTACTGGCGGGAAAATTCGTGCCCGGCGCTACCATCCAGGCCGATATAGAGGGTGGCCAAGCTGTATTCCGTTAATCTTGCCAAGCGCCTCCGGGAGTGACCAAAGGGGGTTCCCGGCGCCTGTCGCAGGGTACCGCCCCGGGACATCAGTGCCCGGTGGAGTCTACAGATGTCCCTCTGAGCGGGGTCGACAGTCCCATGGTGAACCCCAGCGGTTGTCTGTGTCGTTGGGGTTGCAGAGTGAATAAGAGACGCCAGCGGGTGCTGGCGTTTCCTCTATTTTGTGGCTGGCAAGCGCAATAATCTTCATAAATCTATTGATGCGGCTTCTGTGCGGAAATGTATAGGGGTTTAACGGCGTGCGTCTTGATTTATTCGTAAACTGAATCTTGTAGCCCGTTCAGGTTCGGGCAGCGTTTTCTCAACATTCGGAACTGGTTTGTCGGAAACATTCGTGAGTTAGTGGTCGAGGGCAAATTATTAGCAAACGCATGGGGTTGATGCTGCTGGGATGTCTGGTGTTGTTCGGCGGCATTTTTGCTTTCAAATTTTTTGGCTGGTACATGATGAATCAGTTTCTCGATACCATGCCCCTGCCGGCGGCCACCGTGACTTCCACGACGGCAACAATACAATCTTGGCGTGAGGATTTAAGTGGGGTCGGCACTGTCCGGGCCATCAATGGCGTGGAAGTCACCACCGAAGCCGAGGGGGTTGTCAGTGCCATCCATTTCAAGTCCGGCCAATATGCACACAAGGGGGATCTGCTGGCAGAAATTTTTGCCGAGCCGGAAAAAGCCCAGTTACAGGTGCTGGATGCGGAATTACGTCTCGCTCGGCGTAATTTTGCACGCATTGACACTCTCACAAAACGCGGGGTTACTACGGAAGCGGATCTGGACAGCGCGCGCAGTACACTGGACCAGGTGGTTGCCAATATTGAAGTGCAGCGCGCCAGAGTCGATCAGCGCAGAGTAGTGGCCCCATTTAGCGGTGTACTGGGGATTCGCCGTATCGATCTGGGTCAGAATGTCAGCCCGGGGGAAGCGGTTGTGTCACTACAGCAACTGGACCCTATCTTTGTTGATTTTTCTCTGCCCGAGCAGGCCTACTCCATGGTGAAACCGGGTATTGCGGTTGTCCTGACTACCGATGCATTCCCCGGAAATACCTACCATGGGAAAATTACTGCAGTAGATCCCCAAGTGGATAATACCACCCGCAACTTCCTGATACAGGCAACCCTTAACAACCCCAAAAAACACTTGCGCCCCGGCATGTTCGCCCAGGTGGCGGTATTGGTGGATGCGAGTCGTCAGGTACTCGTGGTACCGCGCACTGCCCTGGTTTTTGCGTCTTATGGTGTGTCCGTTTTTGTGCTGGAGAAGGATGCGCAGAGTGGTGAGATGGTTGCCAACAAACGGTTTGTCAAAACCGGCGAAGAGCGTGGCGATCTGGTGGAAATCGTGCAGGGCTTGCTGCAGGGGGATGTGGTTGCCAGCAGTGGCCTGCTGAAATTGCGCAATGGTGGGCCGGCAATTATCAACAATGAAAATAAGCCGCCGGATAACCCTGACCCCAAGCCTGACAACAGTTGACCAGCACTGGGTGCGCCGGTGAACTTTACAGAGATTTTTATTCGCAAACCGGTGCTGGCTTCAGTGCTCAGCCTGTTTATTTTTCTGCTGGGGCTGCGCTCCATTACGGAACTCAATGTACGCCAGTATCCCGAGTTGGAAAATGCAGTGATTACGGTTTCCACCGAGTATGTGGGCGCTGACTCCGGTCTCGTACAAGGGTTTATCACCACACCTCTGGAGCAGGAAATTGCCACTGCCGATGGCATTGACTATATGGTGTCCACCAGTGTGCAGGGCCTCTCTACCATCCGCGCCTATGTGCGCTTTGACTACGACCCCAATGAAGTGTTGACTCAGGTTGTTGCCAAGGTTAATAAACTGCGCAGTGATCTCCCCGAGGAGTCCGAGGATTCCAGTGTGGAAATGCAGCAGGGGGAGACCACTGCGGCTATGTACCTGTCGTTCTCTTCAAATATTCTCGCCAACAACCAGATCACAGATTACCTGACCCGGGTGGTACAGCCCAAGCTGGCGAGCATTGCCGGTGTGCAGCGTGCCCGCCTGCTTGGCAACAGTACTTTCGCCATGCGCGCGTGGCTGAATCCCAAAGAGATGGCGGCATTGGAGGTGACACCTGCGGATGTGGCCAACGCGCTGCGCGACAATAATGTGCTGTCCGCTGTGGGGGCAACCAAGAGCTCGCGGGTGGCCATGGAGATACGTGCGGATACGGATATTGCCCGGCAAATGGATTTTCGCCAGTTGGTGGTGCGTGCCACCGGCGATCAGCTGGTGCGTCTCGGTGATGTGGCTGAGATTGAACTGGGTGCCGAGTCCTACGACAGTTCGGTGACTTTCAATGGCCAGACCGCCACTTTTATTGCCATTGAGGTGGCACCCAATGCGAATTCCCTGGATGTAATCAAGCGGGTCAGGCTGAAACTGGAAAAAGAAATCTTTCCACAACTGCCCAAGGGCATATTGGGGGAAATTCCCTATGACAGCACCGAATATATTCAGGACGCCATTGCCGAGGTAGTGCAAACCATCGTCGAAGCCGTGTTGATTGTGATTGCAGTGATCTACCTGTTTCTCGGCTCTGTACGCAGTGTGCTGATACCGGCAATCGCATTGCCTCTATCCTTGGTCGGCGCACTTTTTTTGATGTTGTTGATGGGTTTTTCTATCAACCTGCTGACGTTGCTCAGTATGGTGTTGGCCATTGGTATCGTGGTGGACGATGCGATTATCGTTTTGGAAAACGTGTATCGACATATTGAGGAGGGGCTGTCACCCCGTGAGGCGGCCATTGTCGGTGCGCGTGAACTGGCTTGGCCCGTGGTTGCAATGACCACCACGCTGATTGCGGTGTATATCCCCATCGGGTTTCTCGGTGGGCTTACCGGTATCCTCTTTATTGAATTTGCTTTCTCTCTGGCTGGCGCCGTACTGCTGTCCGGTGTGGTGGCGCTGACCCTGTCGCCAATGATGGCGTCCAGAATCCTCAAGCCCCACGATGGCGGTGGTACCCGCCTGGAAACCTGGCTGGAGCGCCAGTTCGGGCGCCTGCAAGCAGGCTTTGAGAAACGCCTGCACAATGCACTGGATGAGCGCCGGGTTATTCTGGTTTTTGGCTTGATTGTGTTGACGAGTTGCTATTTCCTGTTCGTCACCTCACCGAGGGAGCTGGAGCCCACGGAGGATCGCGGGCTTGTACTCACCATCTCTACCGCAGACCCCTATGCGACTCTGGATTATGTCGAGCAGTATAGCGGGCAGCTCAATGATATTGCCGAGCGTTACAGCGCAGTGGATAACTTGTTTCTCTTGAATGGTTCCGGCACCTTCAGCAGTAGAGTCAACAATGCCACAGCGGGCTTTGTGCTGGCCCCCTGGAAAAAGCGTGATCAGGATACAGAACAAATGCAGGTACTGATCAGTAAAGATGTGCAGCAAATTGCAGGTCTGAAAGTTGCTGTGGTAGTACCGCCGAGCCTGCCGACTGCGGGCGGGCAGCTGCCAGTGGAATTTGTAGTCGGTGCCGCTGAGCCCGTGGAAAACCTGGCTTATGTTGCCAGTGAGATTATGTCCCGGGCACTGGAAAGCAAAAAGTTTATCTTTCTCGACTCAGATCTGAAGATTGACAAACCCAAAGTGGTTATTGAAATCGACCGCGACAAAGCGGCCACTATGGGTGTGGAAATGGTGGACCTGAGCCGCGATCTGGGCGCGATGCTCTCCGGCGCCTATATCAATCGATTCTCTCTGGACAACCGCAGCTACAAGGTGATTCCCCAGGTGGAGCGCGTTGATCGTTTGGCTGCGCAACAGTTGGGGCAGTACTATATTCGTGCAATTAACGGCGATCTCGTTCCGGTCAGTACCCTGGTAACATTAAGGGAAACGGTGGAGCCCCAGCAGTTGAAGCGCTTTCAGCAACTCAATGCGGTCACCATTTCCGGGGTGCCGCGTTCCGATATCACTCTGGGCGAAGCACTCTCTGTGCTGGAAGATGCCGCCAGTGCAATACTGCCAGCGGAGTACTCGGTGGATTACTCCGGCCAGTCGCGTCAGTTTCAGTCGGAAGGTTCGGCTTTGGTGACGACTTTCTTCTTTGCGCTGGTTGTGATTTATCTGGTTCTGGCAGCGCAGTTTGAATCCTGGCGCGACCCTTTGATTATGTTGGTCACTGTCCCCATGAGCGTCAGTGGTGCCATGATTTTTGTCAGTCTCGGATTGACCACGCTGAATATCTATACCCAAGTGGGGCTGGTGACCCTGATTGGGGTCATCTCCAAGCACGGTATTTTGATTGTTGAATTTGCCAACAGGTTGCAAATGGGTGGGGTGGACAAGCGCGCGGCGATTGAACGGGCCACCTCAATTCGCCTGCGCCCGGTTTTGATGACAACGGCATCACTGGTACTGGCTATGGTGCCTTTATTGATTGCCTCGGGCCCCGGTGGGGGGGCCCGTTTTGCCATGGGCCTGGTGATCGCCACGGGCATGACTATCGGAACGCTGTTCACACTGTTTGTAGTACCGGCCATGTATTTGTATCTGGGTCGCGATTATGCCGTTAGGGCAGACAGCCCAAGCCGAAGAAGCTAACGCGGGGAACTTGCTGGAGACAGGCCCCCCGGGTGTTGAACCGGTCTTACGGATTTTGTTGCTGTGGGATTGACCGGGGTAAGGCGATTTGCACCCGGTTGAACAGGGAGCGTGCTGCACCCGCAGTTCTCTGGGTAGAATCGGGCTCTGGCTGGCAGGGAACACCGGCCTTTTAGGTTGCAGGGCTGGGGATGGACCCCGGATATTGCAGCGAGCAGGCGGAGGCACAGATTCATAAAGGGGGTGTCAAGCCGGGGCCAATCTGTGCAAAGGCACGAAACGCGTGCTGAGCGTTTTGGTCCATTGTATTGCCAAACCCAAAGGCACGATTTTATAGAGAGTCTTGGTTTCGTATAGTTTTGGGGGGTACATTTTCCGCTACACCCCGGGAAAGTGCTTATGACTGGGAAAGCCAAGGCGGGCAATAAGCGGCGCCCTAGCAGTTTTTGCGGATGCTTTGCTGCTCCTGGGCGATGCGCTGCTGCCGCTCATCCTCTCCCAGCATACGCAGGTTGCCACTCTCGTCCATCTCCCGCACACGCGCGTGGCTGGTCAATGTCTTCAGGGTTTTCCGGGATGCCTGACAACGCTGCGCCCTTGCAGCCGCTTCAGCCCGGGCAATCTCCTTTTCCACTTGTACAGATTGTCGCTCGGGTTGGCCTGCCGGCTTTTTCTCAGTTGTGTGCTTGGGGGTCAGCGCTTTGGGTTCCTCTGCAGCCAGTGCCGACTGCTGCCCAGCTTCCCATTGCTTGTAGCGCTCGGATTTGGGCTTCTTGATCACTTCCACGTCGGCATTATTGGGCGGTTGCTCGCCGAAGTGCACCACACCGTTTTCATCCACCCACTTGTAGATACCGTTGGCCTGTGCGGTCAGTGCCAGGCTGGAAAATAGTATTGCGAGCGCGATGCGCATTGAACTCCCCCTTTGGTTCTATACTGCCCTATCTGTTGCATTGTACCGGTATCGGCAGATTTTCCTGCAACGCTTTTAACATTTTGATTCGTATACCGATTGACCGCCAGGGTCAACTGTTGGAATCGGTCATTCCTGCTAGCCGAAGGTTCCCCCCTGCACGGGGAGTTGCTGCAATCCATTGGCGGATCATGGTGTCGCATTGGCGCCGGCCACCGGGGTGTCCCTTTTGGACTGAGTGATGGCTGTATCCGATTTGTCCATCCTAAAAATCAGCATGCAAGCCCACAAAAGGATGATATTTATCCCGGTTTGCCCCTATAATTGCCGCCCGACATTCTTTTATGAAGATAGATAATCGGGTTTTTGGTGATAAATATCCTATCAGGCGAGGAAATTGAGGAGACGCAAGTGGAATTACTTTCCGGCGGCGATATGTTGGTTCGCGCGCTGCAGGATGAGGGGGTCGATCTGCTTTTTGGGTATCCGGGCGGTTCGGCCCTGCATATCTACGATGCCATTTTTCGACAGAAGTCGATCAAACACATACTGGTGCGTCACGAGCAGGGTGCTACTCACGCTGCGGACGGTTATGCCCGTTCTACCGGCAGGGTGGGCGTAGTGCTCGTGACTTCCGGTCCGGGTGCCACCAATGCCATTACTGGAATCGCCACTGCCTGCATGGATTCTATTCCTATGGTGGTGATATCGGGCCAGGTGCCCAGGGATAAGATCGGTGAGGATGCCTTTCAGGAAACCGATATGGTGGGCTGTTCACGCCCGGTGGTGAAGCACAGTTTCCTGGTCAAAAACGCAGAAGACATTCCAGAGGTGGTGAAAAAGGCGTTTTATATCGCCCGTACCGGCCGGCCCGGCCCGGTGGTGATCGATATCCCCAAAGACGTGACCAACCCGTCGGAACGTTTCCCTTATCACTATCCTGAAAAGCTGCGCATGCGCTCCTATACCCCGGCGGGTAAGGGGCACGCTGGCCAGATCCGCAAGGCGGTGGCCCTGCTGTTGTCGGCGCGCCGCCCGGTGATTTATGCCGGGGGCGGCGTGGTGCAGGGTGGGGGCGCAGTCCTGCTGGCCGAGTTGGCAAGGCGCCTGAATTACCCGGTGACCAATACCCTGATGGGGCTCGGTGCCTTCCCCGGCAGCGATAGGCGCTTTCTCGGCATGCTCGGTATGCATGGGACTTTCGAGGCCAACACCGCCATGCACCATGCGGATGTGATCCTGGCAGTGGGGGCGCGTTTCGATGATCGTGTTACCAATACCCCGGGCAAGTTTTGCCCCGGGGCTAAGATCATCCATATTGACGTGGACCCCGCCTCAATATCCAAAACCATTATCGCCGACATCCCTATTGTCGGTACGGTGGCATTTGTACTGGGTGAAATGCTAGAGATACTCAAGTCCACTGAGGAGCAACCGGACCAGTCGGCGATAGTGGATTGGTGGCGCCAAATAGACGACTGGCGTGAGCGCCATGGTCTCTACACAGCACCGCGCTACCAGACCGATGGCGCCCTGATTATGCCCCAGGAAGTCATTCGTGCAGTTTATGATATGACAGAGGGCGAAGCGTTCGTCACCTCCGACGTTGGACAGCACCAGATGTTCGCCGCTCAATACTATCTGTTTGACAAGCCCCGGCGATGGATCAACTCCGGCGGCCTGGGCACCATGGGTTTTGGTTTGCCTGCAGCGCTGGGGGTGAAAATCGCTCACCCGGACAAAGAGGTTGTGTGTGTCACGGGCGAGGGCAGCATCCAGATGTGTATTCAGGAATTGTCTACGGCTACCCAATATCGCTTGCCGATAAAAATCCTGTGTCTCAACAATCAGGCACTCGGAATGGTGAAGCAGTGGCAGGAAATGCAGTACGAGGGTCGCCTTTCCAACAGTGTCTACGAAGAATCCCTGCCGGATTTCGTCAAGCTCGCTGGCGCCTACGGGCACCTGGGTGTGAAGATTGAACGGCGTGAGGAACTGCATATAAAACTACAGGAAGCCTTTGCCGAGAGGGATCGCACGGTGTTTATCGACGTGTACGTCGATCCCTCCGAACACGTGTATCCGATGCAGGTAATGCCAAATGGCTCCATGCGCGATATGTGGCTGAGCAAGACCGAACGGACTTAGGGGAAGGTCGATGCGTAGAATTATTTCAGTCTTGATGGAAAACGAGCCGGGTGCCTTGTCCCGTGTGGTGGGACTGTTTTCCCAGCGTGGATACAACATCGAGAGTCTCACCGTGGCGCCAACTGAAGACAATACGCTGTCGCGCCTCACTCTGGTAACGATCGGTGATGACCGCAAGATTGAGCAGATTACAAAAAACCTGAATAAGCTGGTGGACGTGATCAAGCTGGTGGATCTCACCGAAGGCTCACATATTGAGCGGGAATTGCTGCTGGTAAAGGTGCGCGCAAACGGCGCCCAGCGCGATGAGGTAAAGCGCAGTGTTGATATTTTCCGCGGCCAGATCGTGGACGTGAATAGCAGCATATATACCGTTCAGGTTGCCGGGACCGGGGAAAAACTCGATGCATTTCTACAGGCGTTAGGTGAGCACACCATTATGGAAGTGGTGCGTTCGGGTGTCTCCGGCATCGCCCGCGGTGAGAAAGTGTTAAGTCTATAAATGGCAGGAAACAGGAATACAGCTATGCAAGTTTATTACGATAAAGATTGTGATCTCTCTTTAATTCGCGAAAAAAATGTAGCGATTATCGGTTATGGCTCCCAGGGCCATGCCCATGCCAATAATCTCCGGGACTCTGGTGTTGCCAGTGTGGTTGTCGGTCTGCGGAAGGACTCCAACTCCCGCAGCAAGGCCGAGAGTGCCGGCCTGCGCGTGGCCACGGTGCCAGATGCGGTGAAGGACGCGGATGTCGTAATGATCCTTGCGCCGGATGAATATCAGGCTAGTATTTACAGGGAACAGATAGCACCAAACCTGAAGCCCGGTGCCGCCCTGGCTTTTGCCCACGGTTTTAATGTGCACTTTGAGTTGATTGAGCCACCGCAGCATGTGGATGTAATTATGGTCGCCCCCAAGGGGCCTGGCCATACCGTGCGCTCCACTTATCTTGAGGGCGGCGGTGTTCCGACCTTGATTGCGGTTTACCAGGATGCCTCCGGTAAGGCCAAGAATCTCGCCCTGTCTTACGCCTCTGCCAATGGCGGCGGCCGTTCTGGCATTATCGAAACCAATTTCCGTGAAGAAACGGAGACGGACCTGTTCGGTGAGCAGGCCGTTTTATGTGGTGGTGTTTCCGCTTTGGTAACCGCCGGATTTGAAACACTGGTTGAAGCGGGCTATGCACCGGAAATGGCCTACTTCGAATGCCTGCATGAACTCAAACTGATTGTTGATCTGATGTATCAGGGCGGTATTGCCGATATGCGCTATTCTATTTCCAATACCGCTGAGTACGGCGATTACATCACTGGGCCGCGTATCGTCAACGATCAGACCAAGGCGGAAATGCAGCGGGTTCTGAAAGATATTCAAACCGGCAGGTTCGCCAAGGACTTCATGCTCGAATCCCAGGCGGGTCAACCCCGTCTCAAAGCTGAGCGCCGTATTGGCAGCGAGCATGAAATTGAACGGGTGGGTACCAAACTTCGCGCCATGATGCCTTGGATCAAGGCCAATAAAATTATTGATCGAAGCGAGGGCGGCGGCTGACTTGCCTGGTACAGAAAAAACGGCGGGGAGACCTCGCCGTTTTTTTTTGCCCTGTGCGCGCACAGGCCAATGGCGTTACACTCGCTGGTTGCCAATGTACCTGCGGAGAGTTTATGAGCGTTCAAAGGGATAAAGAGAAGCCCGCTGACTCAGCAGCCGGGTCCAGTGAGGAAATTCGTTTACCGGTCGATGAGCATATTGAGGAGGAGGTTTCCGCAAGCGGCAAAAGAGTGCGCGCGCGCGGGGTTTACCTGTTGCCGAACCTGATCACCACAGGGGCCCTTTTTAGTGGTTTCTACGCCATCGTTGCCGGTATGAACAGTCACTTCGAGGCCGCGGCCATCGCAATCTTTGTGGCTATGGTGCTAGATGGTCTGGATGGGCGTGTGGCACGCCTTACCGATACCCAGAGTGCTTTCGGGGTGCAGTATGACTCCCTGTCGGATATGGTGTCTTTCGGCTTGGCGCCGGCTCTGGTCGCCTTTAGCTGGGCGCTGAAAACGCTCGGCAAATTTGGCTGGGCAATTGCGTTTTTATATGCGGCCTGTGCCGCCCTGCGCTTGGCCCGCTTTAACACTCAAGTGGGTACAGTTGATAAGGGGGTGTTTATTGGACTCGCCAGTCCAACCGCAGCAGCAATTGTGGCCAGCATGGTCTGGGCGGGTCATGAGGTTGAAGTGGGCCCGATACTGGCCGTTATAGCCGCGCTGGTAACGGCTGCCGCGGGTCTGTTGATGGTATCAAATTTCCGATATACAAGCTTCAAGCGCCTGGACTTCAAGGGGCGGGTGCCCTTTGTCATGATGCTGGCGGTCATACTGGTTTTCAGCCTTGTGACCATCGATCCCGCCGGCGTACTGCTGACTCTGGCCGTACTGTATACCCTGTCGGGCCCACTATTGTGGCTGTGGGGCCGATTCCGTCCCACGGCAGGTGGCGCCACAAAGAGTGACCGCGCGAATGCAAAGGACAGGCAATAGCAACCGTCCCAGGGATTCCTGTTTGGAATGCCCGGCGCCGCACCCTAACATTGTGATGCGGGAGTGCGATCTCACGCGGCTTGTGATCGTCGGGAGGTCGGATGCGGCCTCGTTACTTCCCTCTACCTCTAAGAGAAGAGGGCTGCGCAATAGCTGAAATAAGTCTTGCACAGTAGCACAACAGTCCGTATAGTTCGCGCCCCCGCCCACTGTGGTGGTGAGTTTTTTGCGCCAACCTTTTGATTTTTCAAAGAATTTCTTTCAGGTACAGCGCTTGCCGAGCGTGCGATTGTGACTATAATGCGCGCCACTTCAAGCACAGTT
>NZ_JAVAMR010000030.1:0-44208 GCF_030731025.1 Microbulbifer sp. 2205BS26-8
TACCATTTTCTGCCGGGCATATACAATTGGGTATTAAAATCGACATTATCGATGATTGCGAGAAATACAGCTGTTACTTGCCCCACTAAGATCGCAGATAACTGAGCGTTTCGACTCCGCTGAACAGTTGTTTGGAGGCATCTAGTCCAAAAGGGAGACCCCCCGGCTTTGCCGGGGAGGCACGCATAGTTAGACAGATCCGGAAGTCCCATAGTAACTCCAATGTGTGAGCCGCCAAGCAACACACAAAGGAGTCACCATGAGACAAGTGGACAGTTTAAGTCACACGAAATGGGAGTGTAAGTACCACATAGTTTTTATCCCAAAGTATCGTAGAAAGCTGCTGTTTTGCGTCCACCGTTGGTCGTGATGAGAATGTGATCAGGGAGTATATTCGTCATCAGGAGAAGGAAGATCGGCGAGTAGAGCAACTGAACTTGGTATGAAGATATAGGCAGCCCTCTTTGGGGGCTCAAGGAACGTTAGTTCCGTACAGACCGCTTTGAGCGGTTCACGATTAAAGCCACCGGCTTTGCCGGTGGATATTTACTAACTTTGCATCGAAAAATTATTCTTCCCAAGCTAACGGGTTATATAAGTGAGGATATTTCAGCATTGCCTGCGCAATGTTGCCCAGGCAATGTGCTGGGGCTAAGTTATAAGGTGCTGTCCGGTTGATGCTCTGGACGGGCTTTGGTAAAAGCGGGTAGCTCGGCACAGACATTGGCGATCTGCTGAATCTTGGGGTAGTTGTCCATATCCATTCCAAAGCGCTCGGCATTGTAAATTTGCGGCAGCAAGCAGCATTCAAATAACCCCGGTCTGTTCCCCGCAGCGAACGGTGTCGGCTGCAATTGTTGTTCCAGTGCTGAGAAGCCAAGGTCAACCCAGTGTAGCAGCCACTGGACCTTTTGTTCGTCGCTAATACCGTATTCTGCTTGCAGGAATTGGAGTACGCGCAGGTTTTGAATAGGTTGAATATCACATGTAATACTGTAAGACAGGGCCCGGATATGGGCGCGGTCATCGGGATTCTCAGGCAGTAGCGGTGATTCAGGGTAAGCTTCATCCAGCCATTCCAGTATAGCGATTGACTGGGTCAGGTGTATGTCGCCATCTTCCAGTGTGGGAACCAGTCCCTGAGGATTGAGTTCGCGATAGTGTTTGCCTAGCTGTTCTCCTTTGAGAAGGTTCACCGGATGGTACTTGTAAGCGAGGCCTTTCAGGTTGAGGCCGATGCGTACCCGATAGCTCGCGGAGGAGCGAAAGTATCCGTAAAGATCCATTGTCTTTCCTGTTTCTGGCTATGGCTACTCCGGCAAGGATATTACCGGTACCTTCATTTATTTTCTTGAGCGTGATGCTGTGGCAGTCTGCGGGCAGTACGATTACCGTGCCTTCCAGGAGTTGACATATTCCGGCAGCTCCACGGCGTGGGCATCTGGCAATATGTCCCATGGCGTTCGGCTGTCGATCATTACGGCCACCTCGTCGGTTTCCCTTCTGACCCGTTTCCTGCCGGCTTCAAAGGCCTTTGGGTGGGGGCCGTGGGTAAACCCGGCAGGATGCAGCGTTAACATACCCGGGTGGATATTATCGCGGCTAAAAAAGTTGCCGCGATGATAAAAAATCAGCTCATCGTAATCATCATTGTTATGAAAAAAGGGGACCTTGAGTACACCGGGGTCGCTCTCCAGTGGGCGCGGTGTAAAAGTAGCAACCACAAATCCGGGCCCTACAAACGTAGTGTGGGCAGAAGGAGGCAGGTGGTAACGATGGCTCATCACGGGGCGGATAGCCCGCCAATTGATTCGCGCCACCAAATTGTCACCGGTCCAGCCAGTGGCGTCTAAGGGGTTAAAAGGAAAAGTAATGGTGGAAAGTTGCTGGCGGGCTTTCACAACCACCCGAGACTCGACTTCTCCCTGCTGGGCAAGAAATGCCTGGTCAATGCTGGGCACATCCAATGTTGCTTGGTCGAAAATAGCATTGGCGCCCAATATTCCTTTTTCCGGTAACTGAAAGTGACCGCCACTGGCCTCCACCATCAGTAGTGCCAGAGAGTCCTCCTCCCATGGGGACAACCGCCACATGGTACCACGCGGCAGGATTATATAGTCGCCATCGCGGATGGGCAGATGCCCAAAGTCACAAAAAAGACTGCCTCTGCCACTGTGTATAAAAAGCAGCAGGTCCCCATCTGCATTGCGCACCAAGTGGTCCATAGGCTTGTGGCAGGTCCACAGCGCGACCAGACTGTTGTCATTGCGCAGGATTGGTTTTTGGTCCCAGGGGCTTTTTCCTTTGTGGATCATTTTCGTACTGTCGAAAGCGTGCGGGCGTAAAGGCCCTTCAAACGCGCTCCAGCCGGTGGGTGGGTGTCTGTGATAAAAGTGAGTGCTGGGACCAAAAAACCCCTCTTTTCCCATTTCCCGCTCAAAAGTATCTGGCGGGAGGTCTGCATGAGCCTGGCGGCTGGTGTTCCCCTCAATGCGGGGAAAGCTTATCCATTTTCGCATGGATGGCCTCGCTTTTGCTGGATGGGGGGGGATTGTCCGGCTTACACGGGCATCGCGCATCTTTCTCGCATTTTGCCTGCAAATGGTTAGCAAAAATGGCGCATAAAGCCCTATAATGAGCTATCAATTTTCCCACAATGCCGAGATTTCCTCGAAGGGTATTTGCGTATTTGTCGGTTACAATTGAAACCAATGTTAGTTAAATTGAACGTCTGGTACAAACCGGATTTATAAACAGACAGGTGTAAGAGCAGCCATGAGCAATGACCAGGATACGCCGGTGCAACCCAGTGGTTTACGCTTGGAACGGTTTTTGCCTTACCGACTGTCGGTACTCTCAAACCGTGTGAGCAACGCCATTTCTCAGGCTTATGGTGCGCGCTTCCATCTCACTATTCCCGCATGGCGTGTAATGGCAATCCTTGGGCGTTTTCCCGACCTGTCTGCCGCAGAGCTTGTCGAACAGACCGCCATGGACAAGGTGGCGATCAGCCGTGCTGTCTCCTCCCTGTTAAAGCACGATTACATCTCGCGCAGTGAAGATCCTTTCGACCGTCGGCGCCAGGTATTGAACCTGTCAGCGTTGGGTCGCAGCGTTTATGAGCGCATAGTACCTTTAGCCCGGCAGTATGAAAATGATCTGGTGGCTTCGCTCTCCGATGAAGAGCGAAAACAACTGGATAGTCTTATTGAAAAACTGATGGTCCGTGCCAAGGCGTGGTCTGAGCACGGACTGACCGACGAGTGAGTGAAATAGTTGAAGGAGTTTTCAGGTGTTTGAACATTTAGGCAGTCTTCCGCCAGATCCTATCCTGGGCTTACTGGCCAGTTATCGCGCGGATGAAAACCCCTGCAAAATCGATCTTGGGGTAGGGGTTTACAAGGATGAAGCTGGGCACACTGCGGTTTTGCAGGCCGTCAAGGAAGCGGAAACCCGTTTATTGCAGAGTGAGGAAACCAAAGCTTATATTGGTCCTGCCGGCACGCCGGGATTTAACAGCACCATGCAGGAGCTGGTTTTAGGTGCTGGGCACCCGGCCCTAGTTGGGGGCAGGGTACGCTCTGCACAAACCCCCGGTGGCTGTGGTGCCCTGCGTGTACTGGCGGAGCTGATCAATCGTGCTGAAGCGGGTACTACCGCCTGGGTAAGTGATCCGACTTGGGCAAACCATGTACCGCTGCTAGGCAATGCCGGCCTGAATATCAGGAGCTATCCTTACTATGATCGTGCCAGCAACCGTCTTCTCTTCGGCCAAATGGTGGAAGCTCTCAAGACTGTGGGTGAGGGTGATGTAGTGTTGCTCCATGCCTGTTGTCACAATCCCTGTGGCGCGGATCTGTCTCGTGAGCAGTGGAAAGTACTGGCGCAAATGGCCTCAAAACAGGGCTTTACTCCCTTTGTTGATATAGCTTACCAGGGCTTCGGCAACAGCTTGGAGGACGATGCCTACGGTCTGCGTCTCATGGCGGAATCCGTACCCGAGATGTTGGTAGCGGCATCCTGCTCCAAAAACTTTGGCCTCTACCGGGAGCGTGTCGGACTGGCCATGGTGATCTATGCCAATGGTGAGAATGCAGACAAGGGCCATAGTCAGATGCTGAGCACTATTCGTGGCAACTATTCCATGCCACCATCCCATGGCGCCGCGATTGTAGAATCTATTCTCACAGATGCGGGCCTGAAGGCCAACTGGGAGGCTGAATTGACGGAAATGCGTGAACGCATCAATGGTTTGCGCGCCGGTCTCGTGGAAGGACTCACCGCTGCCGGTGCTCGGGGAGATTTCAATTTTATCTGCCAACAGAAGGGGATGTTTTCGTTCCTTGGTATTAGTCCCGAGCAGGTCCAACAGCTGCAAAAGACCTTCTCTATCTATATGGTGGACTCCAGTCGTATCAGTATTGCCGGCCTGGGTTCCCGCAATATGGAGTACTTCTGCAAGGCAGTTGCCAGTGTGTTGTAAATTCGGTACATCTGGAATGGATACCCTGCTTATCCCTTTTCGATTTACCCTTGAAGTTAGAGTGAAAGATGGAAGTTGAGCTAGGAGTTCCAGTGTCTGAATCCTCAACCCAAGCCTGGACCCCGCAGAGCTGGCGAAAGTTTACTGCACACCAACAACCAAAGTACGCTTCTGCAGAGGAAGTGGCCAGAGTGACGGGGCAATTATCCGGCCAACCGCCGTTGGTATTTGCCGCCGAGGCCCGTGAGTTGCGTCGGCAGCTTGCCCATGTGGCGGAGGCCAGAGCCTTTCTGCTGCAAGGAGGGGATTGTGCTGAGTCTTTTGCAGATTTCAATGCCAACCGGATTCGAGACACATTTAAGGTGTTGCTGCAGATGGCAGTGGTACTGACTTTCGCCGGGAACCTGCCGGTGGTAAAAATTGCCAGAATGGCCGGGCAATATGCCAAGCCCCGCTCCGCAGATACCGAGACTATTAATGGTATTGAGTTGCCTAGTTATCGCGGTGATATTATCAACGGCATCAATTTTACTGCGGAGGCGCGCGAGCCAAACCCACAGCGTATGATCACAGCCTACAACCAGTCGGCAGCTACGTTGAACTTGTTGCGTGCCTTTGCCCAGGGTGGTCTCGCAGACTTGCATCAGGTGCACGGATGGAATCTGAGCTATCTCAAAAACAACCCCCAAAGGAACAAATATACGCAGCTGGCGGAGCGCCTGCAGGAAGCATTGGAATTTATGGCGGTGTGCGGGGTAACTTCGGAAAATACCCCTGCTATTCGTGAGACAGTACTTTACACCTCTCACGAAGCGCTGCTACTCGAATATGAACAGGCCCTGACCCGCATCGACAGCCTCACCGACAAATGGTACGACTGCTCTGCACATATGCTGTGGATAGGAGAGCGTACCCGTCAGCTTGATGGTGCCCACGTTGAATTCCTTTCCGGTGTCTGCAACCCCATCGGGGTGAAGGTGGGTCCCGCTATGCAGCCTGATGAACTGTTGCGCCTGATTGACAGGCTCAACCCGGAAAATGAAGCTGGTCGACTCACCCTGATTACTCGTATGGGCGCAGATGCCCTGGGTGACAAGTTGCCTGCACTTCTACAGGCGGTACAAAAAGAGGGACGAAGCGTTGTGTGGAGCACAGACCCTATGCATGGCAATACCGTCAAGGCTGGCAATGGCTACAAGACACGGGATTTTGGGAAAATCCTGCGTGAAATACGGGATTTTTTCTCGATCCACTGGGCCGAAGGTAGCCATCCAGGCGGTATTCATCTGGAAATGACCGGTGAACACGTCACTGAATGTACCGGAGGCGCCTGGAAAATATCCGAGGCTGATCTCGCTAGCTGCTACCGTACCCAATGTGATCCACGACTGAACGCCGATCAGGTTTTAGAGTTGGCTTTTTGTGTGGCCGAATGGCTGCGTGCTGGACATACTGCCTGATGGCTGCGGGGGGAATACTTATCCCCTAAACCAACGCCGGCACTCCCTGCCGGCGTATCCATTTCCAGGTGTTTTCTGGCCATTATAAAATGGTTTGAAAGGGCTTTTTTTATTGCGTGACTATTCAAAATTGATTAGTTTGCGAAGTGAAAGGCCAATCCAAAGAGCAGGGGCTGCAGTGATCGGTCTACTGTGGAAATACCATGGCCTAAATCCAGTTTCCTGCCCGTTGAGTGGCACTTCACCCTGCAGGGATCGGCAATGATTTGGCTCTCTCCCCAAGCCCCTATGCCTAAACCAAGTTGCTTTCAATTTTCTCATTGCTTTCATGCAGAAGCCGGCTTAACACCTCCATGCTTGGCATTTCTGCAAAGCGTACACCTCTTTCGCCAATGATATCCCAGGGGGCTTTGGACTCTACATGCAGGTGTGCTACTACCTGACTATGCAGTTCGCCATCAATAAGACCGGCTGGAACCCAAAAGTAGCTGGTTTTACCCATCAGATGGGGTACTGTGCAGCCACAGCAGTTGCAAAAGTCTGAGCGATAGCCTGTGTTGGTCCTGTATGAGGAAATTTTGTCTAGACCGCGCACCCAGCGAAACTGATCGCGGGAAATAAACATGGCCGTATCTGACGAGGAGCCAGTCAACTTGCGACAAAGTGAGCAGTGACACTGATAAAGACAGGGTAGTGGCTCATCCAGCTGAAACTCGACAGCACCGCAGAGGCATTTTCCATTCATACCTTCCTCCTTCTCCTAGGCTATTATTCAGGATCTTGTTTTAATCGCAATAGATTAGCAATAATATTCCCTAGCGGCATAAATCTCCTACAATGTGAGGCGAAAGAAATGCCAATTGTCGCGAAGTATCACGAGAAATTGTTTACTCAGGTCTTCTTTATCGGATGCTTCGCACGAGTATGTGGCTAATTAGCATCCTTCCTATTCCTAATAAGCCTATCGCAAATGATATTTACTGACCCAAGTGGGCATCACCCACCAATACTGACCATCAAATCCCCATGGGAAGGTAGCACACTGGGCTAATGGCCATTGTATAAATGCGGTATCGCGATTGGACATCGGCAGAGGAGGAGAGGGGATCCGGGGTGGGGCGATAGGTGTTTTCACGCCCATCTTTAGGGCGTGTGGTTCTGAAGCGAATACTACCCCCTTGTATTGCCATTCGGTTGTGGTAGAGAAAAAACGGGCTTGCGCCCGTTTCAATACGTTTCTTCCTGTGAGTGACGGTTTCTTGTAGTAATTTCTTTCTCTCTGTTTGATTTTCTGCGGAATTTCTTCAGTTGAATCTGAGGTAGCCCCTTTTATATTGATATAGGCATTCACAGATAGCACTTCTGTTAATGGTAATCACTTTGGTTTCCGAATGGAGCCCCTCTTTGGGGGAAGCAGGAATAGTTCACTGCTGGGATTTACCACACTAGTGCACCGCCGGTCTGGTATTCGATAACCCGTGTCTCGAAAAAGTTTTTCTCCTTGCGCAGGTCCATAATTTCAGACATCCAGGGGAAGGGGTTCTGGGCGCCGGGGAATTGCTCTTTCAAGCCCAACTGGCTGAGGCGGCGATTGGCGATAAAGTGCAGGTATTCCTCCATCATGTTTGCGTTCATACCGAGTACGCCGCGGGGCATGGTGTCACGGGCATAGGCCACTTCCAGCTCCATGCCCTCAAGGATCATCTGGGTCACTTCCTGTTGGAATGTCGCAGTCCACAAGTGTGGATTTTCCAGCTTGATCTGGTTAATCACGTCGATACCGAAGTTCAGATGCATGGACTCATCGCGCAGGATATACTGAAATTGTTCAGCAACGCCGGTCATTTTGTTGCGGCGGCCCATGGACAGAATCTGGCTGAAGCCACAATAAAAGAAAATACCTTCTGTAACTGCATAGAAAGCGATCAGGTTGCGCAGCAGCTCCTGGTCGGTCTCCACAGTGCCGGTTTTAAAGTTTGGATCGCCGATGGCCTGGGTGTGGGACAGGCTCCAGGCAGCCTTCTTGGCGACGCTGGGCACCTCGCGATACATATTGAACACTTCGCCTTCATCCATCCCCAAAGATTCCACGCAGTATTGGTAGGCATGAGTGTGTATGGCTTCCTCAAAGGATTGGCGCAGCAGGTACTGACGACACTCCGGGTTGGTGATATGGCGATAGATGGCCAACACCAAATTATTTGCCACCAGGGAGTCTGCAGTAGAGAAGTAGCCAAGGGAATACATCACGATGCGACGCTCGTCCCCGGTCAGACCGTTGGGGTCTTTCCACATGGACACATCTTTATTCATGTTGATTTCCTGTGGCATCCAGTGGTTGGCGCAACCGTCCAGGTATTTTTGCCAGGCCCAGTCGTATTTGAAGGGCACCAACTGGTTGAGGTCAGCGCGGCAGTTGATAATGCGCTTCTCATCCACCTGAATACGGGCTGCGCCCATTTCCAGCTCCTCCAGGCCGGGGGCCGGATCTATGGTGGCAACTGCTGCGCGCGCGGCTTCAACGGCAGTGGCGCCGCCTTGGACCGCAGGCGACGCCGAACTGGCTGGCGGCGTTGTGGCTTCCACCGGGCGAGAAGTGCTGGGCTCGTGGGTGGATTTCGTCCGGGCCTCCGGCGCCGGTCGCGGTTCGGTTGCTTTGTCGGATTGTTGGGGCTTTGTGTCGAAGTCGTCCCAGCTCAGCATAGTTGGCCCTTTTGATCAGTTTTGCTATCGAACATTCGATAAATTGTCCTTGGTTTTCCTGACTTGATACTCACAGGGTAAGGATAGTCAGGGGTGGCACACCAGTTTTTTACCGGCAGTTATCTATGTGTTGCCGGTATTTTTAACCTGTCCGGGCACAAAAAACTCTGTGTCAGATCAAGCGCACCTGGCTTTTAACCTGCCTATTCCCGTCGGCATGTGCCGTTTTAGTGAAAGCTTGTGCTTGTGTGCGACCCGGGTACGGCAGTTTTTATCCCAGTTGCTTTGGGGAGTGTCCGTGGTGAGCAGATCGCAAACGATCCCCGGCCCGTTAACGTATACCGGCATGTTTTTTTGCCGGGTGGGCCGGGGTCGCTGCGCATGGTCATGCCCGCACCTGCGGTTACGACGCTCTCCCCCGAGAGTGGGTACTGGCCCCAAGGGGCCGAATTTACTGACAGGCTTCACAGTCTGGATCATCCAGAGAGCAGGCCTGGGGCACTGTTGCTGCTACGGGCGCCTGCTGTGCGAGAGCGGCCGCTGCGACCACAGCGTTATCCCCGCTCGCGCTGACGGCATTGAGAGCGCCGCTGTTCACGGTAGATTTTTCCGTGGTGGTTGCGGCCAGAGCGCGCAGGTAATAAGTGGTTTTCAGGCCGCGGAGCCAGGCCATGCGGTAGGTCAGGTCCAGCTTCTTGCCATCGGCACCGGCGATATACAGATTCAGGGACTGGGCCTGGTCGATCCATTTCTGGCGACGGCTGGCGGCGTCCACGATCCAGCGTGGCTCCACTTCAAATGCGGTGCGGTATATCGCTTTCAGGTCATCCGGTACGCGGTCAATTTTTTGTACAGAGCCCTCGTAGTATTTCAGGTCATTGACCATCACCTGATCCCAAAGGCCGCGATCTTTCAAGTCGTGCACCAAGTAGGGGTTTACCACGGTGAACTCGCCGGACAAGTTCGATTTCACATACAGGTTCTGGTAAGTCGGTTCGATTGACTGGGAAACTCCGGTGATATTGGCAATCGTCGCCGTTGGAGCGATGGCCATCACGTTGGAGTTGCGCATACCCTGGGCTTTTACTTTTTCGCGCAAGCCATGCCAATCCAGAGTGGAGCGGGTGTCCTGCTTGATAAACTGCGACCCACGCTGCTCGCTCAAGATCTGGATAGAATCCAGTGGCAGGATACCCTTGCTCCACAGCGAGCCTTCATAGGTTGGGTACTTGCCGCGCTCAACAGCCAGATCGCTGGAGGCGGAGACCGCTTCAAAGCTGATGGCTTCCATGGTGCAATCGGCAAAGGCAACCGCTTCGTCACTGGCATAGGCAATCCCGGCTTTGTACAGTGCGTCCTGAAAGCCCATCATTCCCAGTCCAATGGGGCGGTGGCGCACGTTGGACTGGCGCGCGCTTTCAACGGCGTAGTAATTAATATCGATCACATTGTCCAGCATGCGCACTGCGATCTTCACAGTACTTGCCAGCTTGGCGCGGTCGAGTTCACCGTTTTCAGCGATGTGCCGGGCCAGGTTGACCGAGCCCAGGTTACAGACGGCAACCTCGTCACTGGCTTTGGTGTTGAGGGTAATCTCGGTGCATAGATTGGAGCTGTGCACCACACCGGCGTGCTGCTGTGGGCTGCGCAGGTTACAGCTGTCTTTGAAGGTGATCCAAGGGTGGCCGGTTTCGAATAGCATCCCCAGCATCTTGCGCCACAGGTCCAGCGCACGGATCTTCTTGTACAGTGTGAGAGCGCCTGTTGCGACCATGTTCTCATAGTGTGCGTAGCGCTCTTCAAACGCGCTACCGAACAAGTCGTGCAGGTCCGGGCAGTCCGCCGGGGAGAACAGAGTCCATTCACTGTCTTCGAACACACGCTTCATAAACAGATCGGGCACCCAGTTGGCGGTGTTCATATCGTGGGTGCGGCGGCGGTCGTCACCGGTGTTCTTGCGCAGCTCGAGGAATTCCTCGATATCCAAGTGCCAGGTTTCCAGGTAGGCACACACAGCGCCTTTGCGCTTGCCGCCCTGGTTTACCGCTACTGCGGTGTCGTTGGCCACTTTCAGGAAGGGCACCACACCCTGGGACTTGCCGTTGGTGCCTTTGATATAGGAACCCAGGGAGCGCACCGGAGTCCAGTCATTGCCGAGACCGCCAGCCCATTTGGACAACATGGCATTATCACGGATAGCGCCGTAAATGCCGTGCAGGTCATCCGGCACCGTCGTCAGGTAGCAGGAAGACAGCTGCGGGCGCAGAGTGCCGGCATTAAACAGGGTCGGGGTTGAGCTCATGTAGTCGAAGGAGCTCAACAGATTGTAGAACTCAACTGCGCGCTCGTCCCGGTTTTCTTCGTGAATGCTCAGGCCCATGGCGACACGCATAAAAAAGATCTGCGGCAGCTCGAAGCGAATATCGTCACTGTGCAAAAAGTAGCGGTCATATAGAGTTTGCAGGCCAAGATAGGTGAACTGGTGATCGCGTTCGCCTTTCAGCGCCTGGCCGAGGGTTTCCAGGTCGAAGGTGGCCAGGGCCGGGTCGAGCAGCTCCAGCTCAATCCCTTTTTGTATGTAGGTGGGCAGTGTGGAAGAGTAAAGCCTTTCCATCTCGTGTTGTGTGGCACGCCCTGCAATGCCCAGAAAGCGCAGGGCTTCGGCACGCAGCTTATCCAGCAGCAGGCTGGCAGTGGCATAGGTGTAGTTGGGCTCCTGCTCAACCAGGGTGCGTGCGGTAATGACCAATGCGGTGTTGATGTCGTTTTCGGAAACACCTTCGTACAGGTTTTTCAGGGCTTCACTCAGGATTGTCTCACTATTGACGTGCTTGAGACCCTCACAGGCTTCGCGCACAACTGTGCGCAGGCGCTCCATATCCAGCGGCACCAGGCGGTTATCGCTGAGCTTTACACGAATACTCGGATGGGTGTCGGCTTGTCCCACCTGCTGCCCTGGCTTGTCCCTTTCGGCACGCAGACGGGCGCGTTCTTCACGGTAGAGTACATAGTCCCGTGCAACTTTGTGTTCCCCGGCGCGCATCAGGGCGAGTTCCACCTGGTCCTGGATCTCTTCGATGTGGATGGTTCCACCAGAGGGCATGCGGCGATTGAAGGTGGCGCTGATCTGCTTTACCAGTTCGTCGACCAGTTCGTGGACACGGCTGGAAGCAGCGGCAGTGCCGCCTTCAACAGCCAGAAAGGCCTTGGTGAGTGCGACAGAAATTTTGCCATCATCATAAGGTACAACGGTGCTGTTGCGCTTGATGACGCGGATCTGGCCCGGTGCGGTGGCAATCAGGGTGGTGCCGCCACTGGTTTGGCCGCTGCTGGTACCCGATTTCTCCCCGGGCACGGTTTGAGGGTGCCCTGTCTCTGTGTGCATGTAAATCTCCGAAAATCTGTACTGTTGCCCGTTCGCCTGTGTGCGGGGCAGCTTGTAAATAGCGGGTTCATTGCTTTACCAGTGAGCCCCTCTCGCTCTGGAACAGGCGATCCAACGTGCCGCTCCCAGCAAGGGTATATTGGCTGGTATCTTTGGCTGAAAATGCCTCTGGTTCAAATGCCTGCGATCCCGCTTTGAATCAAAAACCTCTGACGCCCATTGCCAAAAGTTAGGCGGACCGCCGGAACCCGTCCTGCCACTTGGGAGTGCTTCTGAATCATTACCCCAATATATAGGGGGTTATCCCTGATTGGGCTACAAGATAATGCGGTGGGAGCACCAATTCAAGGCGAATAACCTTGTGGTTGTTTGTGGATATATTGTGGGTAGACACAATAAGTCAGTGGTCACTCCTTTGCCAGGCCCCGCCACTATTGAGCTGCAATGAGATTGGACCCTGGGGAAAAAAGCCGGTACAGACCCTTACAATTTTTTTAAATAGACGAGACTGTCTAAATTAACAAAAGCAATAATTATTAGAAAATACTTACCATCTAAGCAATTCATTACTCAATTATTCCAAAGATTGACGTAAAATTATTCCTTATCCTTCAATTTGAGAAATTTTTTACTGCCCAAAAAGTGCATGGATAGCTGTTTTTTGCCCCAGGCCTCTTTCCCTGCCTAAGAAACCTTGCTAAGCGGGAGAGTCGGTAGAAAGAGGGTCACTGAGCATTGGCGCAGGCACTATCGGCAGGTAATGGTGAGGTCTACCGCGTGTGCGCCGGAACCGCCTGTTAAGCACTGTGCTCCTGTAAAAATTCCATCAATGCTTTTTGTGCATGCAGGCGGTTTTCCGCTTCATCCCAGACTACCGAGATGTTTTCGTCTTCCAGGAGGTCGGCACTGACTTCTTCACCGCGGTGGGCTGGTAGACAATGCATAAACAGGGCATTGCTGTTGGCGTGGCGCATTAACTGGTGATCCACCAGGAAGTGTTCAAACGTCCTGGTGCGCACCTGTTGCTCTCTCTCCTGTCCCATGGAGGCCCAGACATCGGTGGCAACCCAGTCGGCGCCGCGCACAGCATCCACGGGCTTGTGCACAACTTTTACCTGCTCCCTCCCTGCCGCGACCAGATTGTCATCCGGCTCGTAACCCTGTGGGCAGGCAATGCGCAGTTCGAAGCCGCACAGACGTGCAGCATTGATATAGGAGTGGCACATATTGTTGCCATCGCCGACCCAAGCTACCACCTTGCCCTCAGGGCTGCCGCGGTACTCCATATAGGTCTGGATATCGGCGAGCAACTGGCAGGGATGGTAGCTGTCGGACAGGGCATTGATCACCGGAACCCGCGAGTAGGTGGCGAAGCGCTCCAGGGTTTGATGGTCGAAGGTGCGGATCATAACCATATCCACCATGCGTGAGATCACCCGTGCGCTGTCCTCAACGGGTTCACCACGCCCCAACTGCGTGTCGCGTGGGGACAGAAAGAGGGCGCTCCCGCCCATTTGCGCCATGCCGGCCTCGAAGGAAACACGGGTACGGGTGGAGGATTTTTCGAAAATCATTCCCAGTACCTTGCCGCGGAAAAGGTCGGTCGCGATGCCCTGGCGGCGCAGATTTTTCAGTTCGATGGCGCGTTCAATGATGTGTTTGAGTTCCTCTGCGGATAAATCCATCAAAGTGAGAAAGTGTCTGATCGCCATGTGTTGCTCTCCTGCATTGGCCTCTTGGGCGATTTACCGTGCAAATTGTTGAATCAGGGTACTGATGGCATCGATCAATTGATGGCACTCGCTATCAGTCAGTGTGAGTGGCGGCAGAAGGCGGAGCACATTGCCGGCAGTGACATTAATCAGCAACCCCTGTGCTCGGGCCTTTTCCACCAGTTCGCCACAGGGACGGTTTATCTCTATGCCGATCATCAGGCCCAGACCACGAATTTCCACAACCACAGGGCATTCAGTGAGCCGCAGCCGCAGTGCTTGCAATAAGTGTTCACCCAGTTTCTCCGCGCGCTCGATCAGCCACTCTCTCTCCAGTGTCTCCAGAACAGCGAGGCCGGCGCGGCAGGCGAGGGGGTTGCCGCCAAAGGTGGAGCCGTGGCTACCGGTGGTAAACAGCCGGGCCGCTTTGCCCCGAGCCAGGCAAGCGCCGATGGGGACACCGTTGCCCAGTCCTTTGGCGGTGGTGAGTACGTCCGGCACTATCCCTGTATGCTGGTAGGTAAACATCTTGCCGCTGCGACCATTACCAGTTTGTATTTCGTCCAGTATCAGCAGCCAGTTTTGCCGGTCGCAAAGAGCGCGAAGCTTCGGCAAGTAGTCCGCATCGGGTACGCGGATACCACCTTCGCCCTGTACCGGTTCGACAAGTATGGCGACGATGCTGTGGTGCTCTGCTGCGAGCTGTTCGATAGCCGCGACATCGTTAAACGGTACTCGCAGAAAACCTTCGGGCAGGGGGGCAAAGCCCCGCTGCACTTTTTCATTCCCTGTCGCCGTCAGGGTGGCGAGGGTGCGACCGTGGAAGGCACCGTCCATCACCACAATTTGTGGTGTTGCCAGACCCCTTTCACTGCCGAGCTTGCGGGCCAGTTTGATCGCGGCTTCATTGGCCTCGGCCCCGGAGTTGGAAAAGAACACATTGTCCATACCGGACACGAATGCCAGTCGGTCGGCCAGCTGTTGCTGTGCGGGAATGTTGTACAGGTTGGAGACGTGCAGGAGGATGTTGGATTGATCCTGGAGAGCCTCGGTGACCTTGGGATGGCAGTGACCGAGACCGCACACTGCAATGCCGGAAATGGCATCCAGATATCTTCGGCCCTGGTGGTCCCACACATAGTTACCCTCTCCCCGGGTCAGAGTCAGGGTTCTCTCACCATAAGTGTCCATCAGCGTGGGGGTAGCCACAGTGGCGCCTCCTTAACTGGTTGTGGAAAGTATGCTGGGGTTTCCGCAGAAAGTTCGGTCTTAAGCTGGCTATCCCGCGAAATGTTCGGTGCCCGCCATGCTAGCACAAGCTACGTTTCGCGTATGCTCTTCATTGGGCTTTTTATTCTTTAAGGAATTCGCCGGCTGGGGCTTGATATGTACAGGGGCAGGTACTTCTTTTAGCCTGCACTGGGGTACAATGCTCAGCCAGTGCGCTATGGCTGGGTGCCGGTGCGGTAAGCACTGAATGATTCTTTTGCTTCCATCACATGAGGTTTTTCATACTTATGGACACATTGGAGAACATCCAACAGCAGATTGCTGACAACGCCATTCTGCTCTACATGAAAGGTAGCCCCAATGCCCCCCAATGCGGTTTTTCCATGCGGGCCTCCCAGGCGATGATGGCCTGCGGCAAGCGCTTTGCCTATGTGGACGTTTTGTCCAATCCGGACATTCGCACTGAATTGCCGAAGTATGCCAACTGGCCAACTTTCCCACAGCTGTGGATAAAAGGGGAGTTGATTGGTGGCTGCGATATCATTATGGAAATGTACGAGAATGGCGAACTGAAAAACCTGATTGATAAGGCGGCTGCCGGGGGTGAAGATGATCAGTAAAGTCCTATTGCTGGAAAGGAATTCGCGGGCAGATACTGACCGGTAAAACGATAAACTCACCGCGGCTTTGGCCGCGGTATTGCTGGTAGCGGGTAGTGCAGTGGTGCTGCAAAGCATCAATCGGATGCTTTTTCCATTTGGGACTGCAGGTAATTCTGGATACCCACCTTGTCAATCAGTTCCAGTTGCGTTTCCAACCAATCCACGTGCTCCTCTTCGGACTCCAGGATTTTTTCCAAAAGCTCGCGACTGACATAGTCCCGTACAGATTCGCAGTAGGCAATGGCTTCGCGCAGATCGGGAATCGCTTTAGATTCTATCTTCAGGTCACATTTGAGCATTTCCTCGGTATTTTCACCAATCAGCAATTTGCCCAGATGCTGTAGATTTGGAATGCCCTCCAGGAAAAGAATCCGCTCGATTAGCCAGTCGGCATGTTTCATTTCATCGATGGATTCGTGGTATTCCTGCTTGCCCAGCGCCTTTAATCCCCAGTTGTCGTACATGCGGGCGTGCAGAAAATACTGGTTGATTGCTACCAGTTCATTGCCCAGTACAGTGTTTAAATATTCGATCACTTTGGGATCGCCTTTCATCACTTTTGCTCCTGTGGCCTTGCCAGCCCAATTCGGGTGGCGGTGAATGCCTGATTGACAGCCGCTCTTGAAATGCCGGCATCACTCTATGCGGCTGCCGCTATCCCCAGTATTCGCGCCAGCCAGTGACCGCGATTTCCTGTTCTTGAATAACCCGCCAAGTCAACTGATATTGGGTTAATCATAGCCATTGAGGATTGCTGGTGGTTAAATTTTGTGGCTGACCGATTTTCATAACTTATTGTAGGGCGACAACGGTAATTCGGGCCGAGTGTGCGTTGCGAAATACGGCAAGTCAAGAAAAAGTTATTTGCTGCAGAAAGCATAAAAGGCAGGGGTTTTAACACAAATCCGGCCAAAAGCTCCAACGAAAATGATTTCGTTTTCGGCTTACAGAATAGGGATGAAGCAAAGATTGTGCTCGATAATTATCGGATTAAATCGAGAGTATGATTGAGAACGATTTTTATTCTTCAGATGCTGAGAAATGGAAAAACCGTCTCATCTGAAACATGCTGGGAAAATCTCCTTGTAAGGCCATAGCCAGCTTACAGCGCGCGCTCATAAGTGCTTGCAAGAAGATATGCTTCCCCCCACACAGTAATCTGCAATGGGGATTGCTTGATTGATCAGTAGCTTTTGTGTTTAAAACGTTTAATGGTTATTGGAGCCTGGCGCAAAAACGCCGAGGGAATATGGCAGTGGGCATCATCGGTTACCCGGGGTGGTAGTTCTGTGGATGTTTTTGCAGGGTGCTTGAGGAGGTAAATGATGCTGGCTTGCGGTCCCAGGCTGGAATAGAGTGTTTGGGAACTGGTGAAGGAAGGGTGCCAATTGCCTGGAAAACCTTGGGCGAAGTGCTTTTTAAGTCAGTCAATTAGTGCTTGGTGTGGCAGCTTTTGCCCGGCGTGTAAAGCTGCGATGGATGGTGGTTGAAGAGCAGATGGGGAAAATCGGGATCAACTGGCGGAATAAAGCAGGCCTGTGTTGGCAGAAGTGATCATGCCTACGCTCATGGTTTCTTCAATGATTTCCTTGGCCAGCTCCGCACACCGGCCGCACTGTGAGGATACGCCGAGGTGATGCCTCAATGCCTTGACAGAGGTGGAGCCACCATAGACAGCTTCTTTGATTTGGCGGTCGGTTATGCCTTTGCAGATACACACATACATAGCTTCGTTAGCTTCGCTCAATACCAATTGTGCAAACTTTATTGTAGTTGAGAATGAGTGTCAATAATATTTCGATATAGTCCACAGCCCTCCTTGTTTAAGCCCAGGCTGCCTTTTTCTTCGGCCGAATGGTGACTAATTGCCCATTTTGCCCATTCTGGGCTCGGATCAGGTGACGCAGTTTTGCTATCAACCTCATTTAAAAAATTTATGGGTTTGGAATCAGAGGGTGTGTATCATAGCCCCCCACTATCACATCTTTATTGATCTATAGCTGTTGCGTATAAATTGAGCATTTCATACATCATCAACAAACCATCATTGGATTGAGGAGGTTATTTATGGCAGTTTTGGTAGGCAAGCCGGCCCCGGACTTCACTGCGGCGGCGGTATTGGGTAACGGCGAGATCGTCGACTCTTTCAACCTAAAAGAAACTATTGAAGGGAAAAAGGCAGTAGTTTTTTTCTATCCATTAGACTTTACCTTTGTATGCCCTTCTGAGCTGATTGCGTTTGACCACCGCTTTGCCGAATTCGAAAAGCGCGGCGTAGAGGTTATCGGCGTTTCCATCGATTCCCAGTTTTCACACAATACGTGGCGCAACACCCCGGTGAGCGAGGGTGGCATTGGTGCGGTGAGATACACGCTGGTTGCTGATGTTAAGCACGAAATCTGCCAAGCCTACGATGTGGAGGCCGATGCAGGTGTTGCCTTCCGCGGCTCCTTCCTGATAGATGAGGAAGGTGTGGTTCGTCACCAGGTTGTCAATGATCTGCCGCTGGGGCGCAATGTGGACGAAATGCTGCGCATGGTTGATGCCCTTGCATTTCACCAGGAACATGGAGAAGTTTGCCCGGCAGGCTGGCAGGAGGGCGACAAGGGTATGAATGCTTCTCCACAGGGTGTCGCAGCTTACCTGAGTGAGCACGCTGAGGAATTATAAACCCGGCTATCAGCCGGATGAAAACCTCCAAGTTTAAAAAACCGCCGAAAGGCGGTTTTTTGTTTTTATATGCGCCAATAAAGCAGCCTGGAGTTGCGGAGCAGGTGTTCCTGTGGGAGGTGGCCGTTTGTGACTAGAATCTTGCGGTCAGTCTTATGTGGCGCCTAAATAGAGTTTTTAGCTACTGACTGCTAGTCTTATCAGCAAGTATTGGATTGCTTTGGCGGCTCGATTTACGTATGAGACCTGCAATTCTACCAAATATCGTCTATCAACTGCGCATCGGGAAAGCGTGGATCCTTTCACTAATGGTGTTTGTGGGCGCACTCGTGCTGCCTGCGCGTGCAGTTGATGTTGATGCCAGGGCCAAGGCATTTGACCGTTACTTTCACCAGTTGATGGTGGGCAAGTCCATCCCCGGTGGCGCCTACGTTATTGTTGATGGTAACCGGGTGGTTGCTATGGGTACCTACGGCGTGCGGACCAGGGGCAAGGCCGGCAAGGTGGACCGGGACACGGTATTTCGCCTGGCTTCTGTATCGAAAACATTCGCTGCAAGCATGGCCACCATGCTGGAGCATGAAAAGCGCTTCAATTGGAGCGACAAGGTGGTCAACTATATTCCCGACCTGACTTTCAAAACCCCGGCTTTATCGCGCCAGCTGCAGGTGGAGCACCTGTTGAGCCACTCCTCGGGTCTGACTCCGAATGCCTATGACGACTACCTTGAGAGCAACAAGCCGCTCAGCAAGATACTGCCAAAGTTTGCCAATATCGACCCCCGCTGCACACCCGGAAAATGTTATGGCTACCAGAATGTGTTGTTCAGCCTGATAGAGGATGTTATCTATGAAGCTACGGGAGTCTCTTTTGCCAGGCAACTCAAGCAGCGTATTTTTATTCCCCTGAATATGCGAAATGCCTCTGTGGGCTGGGAGAGCTTTATGGCCTCCGGCAACCGCGCCGCGCCCCATGTGCAGACCGGCAAGGGCTGGCGACCGGTGAAAGTGGAAAAAGAGTATTATTTTGCTGCCCCTGCCGCCGGTGTCAATGCCAGCATTTCCGATATGGCCCAGTGGTTGAAGGCACAGATGGGTTACTACCCGAAAGTGCTGTCTCCTGAAGTGATTGAAGATATGACTACCGAACGCGTGGCCACTCAGCGCCATATGCGTCACCGTATCTGGCGGGATTACCTGTCCCATGCCGGCTATGGTTTGGGTTGGCGCCTCTACACGATTGGAGATGACCGCATCATCTACCATGGTGGCTGGGTGGCGGGCTTTCGTGCAGCGGTGGCTTACTCCGAGAAGCAGAAGGTTGGTATTGCAATTCTAATGAACGCGGAATCCCGCGTGATCTCTGACTTAACCGCAAATTTTGTGATCGACATCACCGGTAAAGGCAGCTTGGCCACTGCCAAGGCCGGTAGAGGCCGGTAATTTTCCGAGTATCACTTTGGTTTCCTCCCCTTGAAACCCGCCAGTGGGTCCCAATATCTGTTACCTGTTCTGATAGACGTGACTGGGGAGATCTGATAAATGACCGTTGAGGCCCAAAAAGAGAGCCATGGATTCCAGACGGAAGCCAAGCAACTACTGCACCTGATGATCCACTCGCTGTACTCCAACAAGGAGATTTTCCTGCGCGAGTTGGTTTCCAACGCTTCCGATGCTGCAGACAAGCTGCGCTTTGAGGCGCTGTCCAAGCCCGGGTTGCTAGCTGAAGATACCGACCTGCGTATCCGGGTTGAGTTTGATAAGGAAAAAGGTACCCTGACAATTACCGATAACGGCATTGGTATGAGTCGCGATGAAGTGATTGAAAACCTTGGCACCATCGCTCGATCCGGTACCTCTGCATTTATGCAGCAGCTGACCGGCGATCAGAAAAAGGATGCACACCTGATTGGACAGTTTGGTGTGGGTTTCTATTCTGCATTTATTGTTGCCGACAAGCTGGATGTCTTTACCCGTCGTGCAGGCCACAGTGCAGATCAGGGAGTGCATTGGGAATGCCATGGCGAGGCGGAATACTCGGTGGAAACTGTCGAGTTGCCCCAGCGGGGTACCCGCGTGGTATTACACTTGAAAGAGGACGCTAAGGAGTTTGCCGACGGTTGGCGCCTGCGCTCTATTATCAAGAAGTACTCCGATCATATTGCGATTCCTGTGGAAATGCTGAAAGAGCAGGCACCGGCGGCAGAAGGTGAAGAGCAGGAAGAGAAAGCCCCTGAGTTTGAAGCGGTCAATGCCGCCCAGGCACTGTGGACCCGTCCCAGGTCCGAATTGAAGTCCGAGGAATACAAGGAATTCTACAAGCATATCTCCCACGATTTCGACGATCCCATGACCTGGAGTCACAACCGGGTAGAAGGCAAGCTGGATTACACCAGCCTGATGTATATTCCTGCGCGTGCACCCTTTGACCTCTATCAACGCGATGCCGCTCGCGGTCTGAAACTTTACGTTCAGCGCACCTTTATCATGGATGACGCCGAGCAGTTTCTGCCATTGTACCTGCGCTTTGTGAAGGGGGTGCTGGATTCCAATGATCTGCCTCTGAATGTGTCCCGCGAAATTCTGCAGAAGGACCGCAACACCGATGCGATCAAGAGCGCCCTTACCAAGCGCGTCCTGGATATGCTGGACAAGCTGGCGAAAAAGGATGCAGATCAGTACCAGAAATTCTGGGACCTGTTTGGTAATGTGTTGAAAGAAGGCCCGGCCGAGGACTTCTCCAACAAGGAAAAAATTGCCAAGTTGCTGCGTTTTGCCACCACCCATACCGATACAGAGAAGCAGGACCAGTCACTGGAAGCGTACATTGGCCGTATGAGAGAAGGCCAAAAGGCCATTTACTATGTGTGCGCGGATAACTTCGCCACTGCCAAATCCAGTCCGTATCTGGAAGTGTTCCGCAAGAAAGGCATTGAGGTACTGCTGCTTACCGATCAGGTGGATGAGTGGTTTGTGGGTCACATGAATGAGTTCGACGGGAAGCAGTTTCAGGATGTGGCCAAGGGCGCCCTGGATCTGGGGGAAGCTGAAAGCGAGGAGGATAAGGCCGAGCGCGAGAAAGTCGAGCAGGAGTCCGGTGCCCTGGTTGAGCGGGTACAAGCGGTTCTGGATGGCCGCGTTGAGTCTGTGCGCGCCACAACCCGCCTGGTGGATTCCCCGGCGTGCCTGGTGGTTACTGAACAGGATATGGGGCCGCAAATGCGCCGCATTCTGGAGCAGGCCGGACAGGCGCTGCCAGAGACAAAGCCTGTTTTCGAGCTGAACCCGTCTCACCCACTGGTGCAGCGTCTGGACCAGGAGCAGGATGAAGACCGCTTTGCGGATCTCACCAATATACTGATGGATCAGGCCAACCTGGCGGCGGGTAATCAGCTGGCAGATCCGGCGGATTATGTGCGGCGCCTGAATACGCTATTGCTGGAAATGCACGGTTAAAGCCATTGCCCGGTATCGACCCAAAGTGTCAGCTGGAGGAGGCGCGCGGCAAACCCCACTGGGGTACTGCCGCGTTTTTTATCCTCCCCAGCCCCCGCTTAACCAGGCAATTTACCCGGTTGTTCCAACCGGGTATGTTCATGGCTTATATACCCTGTATTGGTACAGGGTTCGCAGTGCAAACCTTTGATCTGCGGTGCTCATAAATGCTGGGGATTACCTGTCCGGCTGAAGTGTTCGCACCCCTTTGCCTGTGCGAGAAACCGCTGGCAATAGTGCCAGTAATATTAGAAAAGAAAGTGGTAGAGAAATCCTGCACCAGTGGCCATGCCCAGGATGACTACCAGGAAGGTGGCAATCATCTGATTCCTGAAAATGGATTTCAATAGTTTGACTTCGGTCAAACTTGCCCCTGCGCTGCCGATGATTAATGCCATCACTGCACCCAACCCGCCTGGCGATTTTTAAACGCCTGGTCAAGTCGGGGCATCGGAGCTTGGCGGTGGGTGCTCTTCAGCAAGAATTGAGCATTCCCAACTCAACCTTGTCCCACCACCGTTCAAGCCTTGTTTCGGCAAATTTACTGTCACAAAATCGCGAAGGGCGAACGCTGTATTGCCAGCCAGATTATGGGCACCTTCAGGCAGTTATAGACTTCTTGCAAGATGAGCGCTGTTCGGATCAGCGGTGAAGTTCTATTTTCCAGGGTTGGCACCATGTTCGATTACCGATCTGAAGTCATACAGAGTATTTTTCAATAATGCCTCCCGGCCATGCGTTATTCACGGCTGTTTAAAATGCTATTTTGCGCTATTTGTCCTGCCTGTGATTGAGCCCGGTAAAAAATACCCACAAGCCAGGTCCTGAGTGTCAAAGGATATTTTTCAGGCACATCTGTTTCCTGGGTTTGCGTAATGGGTATTCAATACCTGAAGGGGAGTGAAGGCTGTCTTCAAGATGTCGTAGTAATTAGAGTGATTTCGATACTAACCGGTACTTGTATCTTTCTCAGCATCCTGAACCACCCTGTATTCAATGTTCAAATTGCTTTTTGCCAGGGCTTGAGCAGCGGAATACCTCCCGGTGCATTACCCTTGCGTTTGAAGGGTGGGGTCTTAGGCAGTGTTGGATAAAAGTTGATGGCTCGAAACAGTCTTTGGGCAGAAAAAGCTTGGTAGTCAAACTCTTTACGGTAATCTCGGATAGTGAATTACCAGTGCGGCTTGGTCCCCAGGTGCAGGGGAGGCGTGGCAATGTCCAGCATTTCTGAGCCACTGTATCGGGGTCGGGTTATCGGTCCCTCCCTTCGGTTGATACAATCGCAGCCATTAACAGGGTATTATCCGCCCTTTGTTGCCTGAATATAGTATGGAATACGAAGGATTTATGACCAAGCAGCGCGTATTAACCGGTATTACAACCACCGGCACCCCTCATCTGGGTAATTATGTGGGTGCAATCAGACCGGCAATTGCCGCAAGTCAGGATGAGGGGAATCAGTCTTTTTACTTTCTGGCAGATTACCACGCGCTGATCAAGTGCCAGGACCCCGAGCAGGTGCATCAGTCCACCCTGGAAATCGCCGCAACCTGGCTGGCCCTGGGCCTCAATACCGACAATGTGGTTTTCTACCGTCAGTCCGATATCCATGAAATTCCCGAGTTGACCTGGTTGTTGACCTGTATGACCGGCAAGGGATTAATGAATCGCGCGCATGCCTATAAGGCGGCAGTGGATGCCAATCGTGCCGATGGGGAGGATTCTGATTTTGGTATCACCATGGGGCTTTACAGCTACCCGATCCTGATGGCTGCAGATATTCTGATGTTTAATGCCAATATGGTGCCCGTGGGTAGGGACCAGATGCAGCATATCGAAATGGCCCGGGATATTGCCCAGCGATTCAATCATCACTACGGGGAGCACTTCGCTTTGCCGCAGGCGGTAGTGGACGATCATGTGGCGGTGTTACAGGGTCTGGATGGTCGCAAGATGAGCAAGAGTTACGGTAATACCATCCCTTTGTTTCTGGCGGAAAAACAGCTAAAAAAGCATATCAATAAGATCAAAACCAATCTGTTGGAGCCGGGTGAGCCCAAAGACCCGGATACTTCTACGGTCTTCCACATCTGGCAGGCCTTTGCTACAGAGGTGCAGGCAGCGGAAATGCGCAGGGAGTTTGAGGAGGGCATTGCCTGGGGCGAGGCCAAGCAGCGGCTGTTTGCACTGATTGATGGCCAGATCGGTGAGGCTCGCGAGCGTTACCATGCGCTGCTCGCCAGTCCGGAACTGATTGAGGAGGTGCTGGAGAAAGGCGCAGCCAAGGCGCGGGCCTATTCGGCACCCTTTATGGAAAATTTGCGCCACGCGGTCGGCATCCGCAAGATTTGTTAGCCGGGGTTTAAATGCAGTGGGGGCATGGCTTTGGAGATTTCCCCGTGATTTTACAAAGTCATAAAAAATAACGAAAGTACAGGGCTTTATTATGGAAAACATTCAGGCAAATTCTTCTGCAGGTGCCGATGCCGCCAGCAAGAATGGATGGATCAACCGGGCACTCAACGGTATTGAGGTGGTGGGCAATAAGCTGCCCGATCCGGCGGTGCTCTTTCTGGTTCTGATGGTGGTGGTCTGGGCGCTGTCCTGGGTGTTGTCCGGTGTGCGTTTTGACACACTGCACCCTGCTACCGGTGAGGCCATTCAGGTAACCAACCTGCTTTCCGGTGGTGAGATGGCGCGCTTTCTCTCTGGTATGGTGACGACCTTTACCAGTTTTGCGCCATTGGGTGTCGTCCTCGTGGCCATGCTTGGGGTCGGTGTAGCGGAACAGAGTGGCTTTATCAACGCGGTGTTGAAGAAGCTTCTGGCTGTGACCCCACAGATGTTGCTGACCCCGATGTTGATACTGGTGGCCATTGTCAGTCACACAGCAGTGGACGCCGGTTATGTACTGGTTATTCCTCTCGGCGGAGTGATTTTCTATGCGGCCGGCCGCCATCCCCTGGCGGGTATCGCCGCGGCCTTTGCCGGGGTTTCCGGGGGGTTTTCAGCAAACTTTGTCCCCTCTGCCATCGACCCCCTGCTGCAGGGTTTTACCCAAACCGCGGCACAGATTGTCGATCCGGAGATGCAGGTTAACCCGTTGAACAACTGGTTTTTCACTTCGGCGTCCTGTCTGGTAGTAACCTTGCTGGGCTGGTGGCTCACCGATAAAGTCATTGAGCCGCGCTTAAAGGGTGTTGCTATTGACGGTGATGAAGAGGATATGCCGGCAATGCAGTCGCTGGGTGCCCGTGAAAAAAAGGCCATGTATCTGGCGGTAGCGGTGATGGTTGCCGGTGTAGTCGGGCTTGTGGCCTGGATGCTGCCGGAAACATCGGCACTGCGCGATGCCCAGGGGCAGCTGGCCTCCTTCAGTGCCCCGGTAATGCAATCTATCGTGCCGTTGATTTTCCTCCTGTTTATCATCCCCGGTGTTGTATTTGGTTATGTGGCCGGAACCTTTCGCCAGAGCAAGGATGTGATTGATGCAATGTCGAAAACCATGGGCTCCATGGCTTACTATGTGGTAATGGCTTTCTTCTGTGCGCTCTTTATTGCCGAGTTTGCCCGCTCCGGCCTCGGCACCCTGCTGTCGGTGGAGGGTGGCAGCCTCCTTGCTGCCATGAACCTGCCAGGCCCGGTAACGCTGATGGGCATCATTGTGCTGGTGGCGTTTATTAACCTGTTTGTAGGTTCCGCCTCCGCCAAATGGGCACTGCTTTCGCCAATTTTTGTACCCATGTTGATGCAGATTGGTTTCTCTCCAGACCTGACCCAGGCGGCCTATCGGGTGGGCGATTCGTCCACAAATATCATCACACCGCTGATGCCTTACTTTCCCCTGGTGGTTGTCTACTGCCAACGCTACGTAAAGAATACGGGGATTGGTACCCTGGTATCCATTATGCTGCCCTATTCCGTGGTATTCCTATTGTGCTGGTCCCTGTTTTTGGTGATTTACTGGAATCTGGGCATGCCTCTGGGCCTGCAGGCCAGTTATACCTATCCATAGTCTCTGTATGCACTAACCGCGGCAGTATTTGATCTCTGCAACCAGCAGGCTCTATGGGCACTGTCCCCGCACCGGTGAAGCTCTTCAGGCACCGGTGGGGGATAAGCCGGCTTGAAGCCCTGGCGGCTCTGGATTTGAAGGGGTGGCGCACCGACTGACAGGCTGTACCAACTGGGATCTGTGTATCCCCCCGCTGGACGAATAGCCTTGATTGTGCGGTAACTGGCAGAGAGTTGAGTAAAAGGGCAGCAATGGGCTGTTTGCACAAATAAAAAAGTCCCGCTCTTTCGGGCGGGACTTTTTACAGATGGCGGACCGGACGGGACTCGAACCCGCGACCTCCGGCGTGACAGGCCGGCATTCTAACCAACTGAACTACCGGTCCGCATTTTTCTCTTCCCTATCAAGGCCCTGCTATGCAGTCGCTGGGGAAGTGGTGGGTGGTACAGGGGTCGAACCTGTGACCTACGGCTTGTAAGGCCGTCGCTCTCCCAACTGAGCTAACCACCCCGTGTCAGGAGCTGCGTATCTTAATGATATTCTTTGCGGCGTCAACGCCTTTTTTATTTTTTACCGATCAGTGTATCAAGGCTTTTGGGCGGGGGTTTGCGGGCGTGTCCGCGGCTTGGTGACGCTGTTATAATCAACAAATTTCCGGCAGATTGGATGTGAGAGACACTGTGAGACGGGAGTGCTGGCTGGGCCGAACTGTGTTGGCACTGGGTTTGCTGTGCCTTTCTGTGGCAGCGCAGGCGGTGGTGGAGGCTGAAAAACTGTCCTCCCCTGATCTGGAGCTGCGGTATCGGGTGTTGATTGAGGAGATGCGTTGTCCAAAGTGTCAGAATCAGAACCTGGCTGATTCTAATGCACCGATTTCTGTCGATCTGCGCCGGGAGATTCGCCGGCTTCTAGAGGAAGGCTTCTCCGATAGAGAGATTGTTGACTATATGGTGGCGCGCTATGGGGATTTTATTCTCTACCGTCCCCCGGTTCAAGGCAACACCTTGGCGTTGTGGCTGGCCCCTGGCCTATTTGCGCTGATAGGCTTGCTGGCGCTGATCCTGATTGTGGTGCGTTCCCGCAGTGGCACAGGCGCAGATCAGGGTGACGATAGCGGTGAACTGAGTGACGATGAGCGGCGCCGATTGAACAAGCTGCTGGGTCATGATCCGGGCGATTGGACTGGCAGCGGGAAAAAGAGTAAATGACTGATATCTGGTTTGGGTTGGCCATTCTGCTGCTGTTGCTGGCTCTGGTCTTTTTGCTGCCGGCCATACGCAGCACCCGTATCGGGCGCTCGGATGACAGCAAGCGCACTGCAATGATTGAGCTGTACCGGGCACGCACCAGCGAGCTGCAGGACGCTTTGGGCAGGGGCGCGATGGATGAGAGGCAGGTTGCCCAACTGGAAACGGAAATGGCCCGGGAGCTGCTGGCCGTGCGGAGTGGGGCACCAGCCGCTGCGCCCAACCGGCGCGGCGCCGGCGTATTAATCGGCCTGGCGCTGCTGGTGCCGATAATGGCCGTTGGCGTTTATGTCTGGTCCGAACGCCCCGGCGAGGTGGCCTTCTACCGGGAGATTGTGGCCAGCTACCAGGGGCGGGCAGATACGGCTTCAGAGGCGCGCATTACCAGCCAGCTAAAGGCTTGGGTACAGAAGCATCCGGAGGATTTGCGCAGTCACTATGTTTTGGCACAGCGGTTGCTGCTTGCCGGGGATATCGCCGGTGCGGTATCGGCTTATCGCTTTGTGGTTGAGCGTGAGCCCCAGGCGGCGTCGGTAAAAGCCGATCTGGCACAGGCGCTGTTCTTTGCCGGAGGCTCTAGGATGACCAAAGAGATTCGCCTGCTGGTCAAACAGGTTTTGGAAAGTCAGCCTGCCAATGGTACCGCCCTGGGTTTGGCGGGGATAGCCGCTTACGAAGACAGGGATTACCGCCGGGCGCGCGAGTACTGGCAGCGTGCATTGCAGCAGCTCGAGCGTGGATCGGCTGCGGCAGAGGCCTTGGCTGCCGGGGTGGCGCGGGCGGAGCAGGCCCTTGCCGATAACCCTAAAGCGACGATGGCGCCCGCCAGTTCGCAAGCGCCGGGCGGACCTGCGATTCGTGTACAGGTGAGTTTGAGCGGAGAGATCGCTGCAGACTCCGCTACGCCGGTCTATATTTATGCGCGTAGCGCAGACAGCCCAATGCCCCTGGCGATAGTGCGTCTGAATGCGGGCCAGCTGCCGGTGGAGGTGGTATTGGATGAGTCGCGCGCGATGATGCCGGGGCGCTCCATCGCTACGGTGGATTCCGTGCAACTGGTGGCGCGTCTGGCCCTGAACGGCGATGCGCGCCCCCTGGCTGGCGATTGGCAGGGTACCATTGAGTCTCTCTCCAGGGAAAACTGGGGAAAGACCCAGTCCATCACGATTGATCGGAAACTCTAGGTGGCTGTGATCTGGCGCTTGTTGCGCTTTTGCGAGAAATTCAATGGGGTTGGCTGAAGCCCCCACAGAGTTTCTATATTCGGCCACGACGCGAGCACAAGGTTGCGCTCAACTGGGCGAGGGCGCATAACTATTTCCAAACTGTGCTGTTGCCGGTGGCCATGTGATTTCAGATCTGCCGGAAATGCCATTGATGAGTACCAGTTGCAACAGCTTGACTTGAGCGCTGGCCGGACCGGTCGAAAATCCTTTTGAATAGCCACTGTTAAAAATAGCGCTGAAAGCCCGGACAGCGCCATGTACAATCGGCGGCTTGAGGATTTGGCCGGCAAAGATAAGAGATACCGAGTTAAAGAATACATGCGTCTGAAGTGCATCAAGCTCGCGGGCTTCAAGTCCTTTGTAGACCCCACCACCGTTTTTTTTCCTACAAACCTCAGCTCAGTGGTTGGTCCCAACGGCTGTGGCAAATCCAATGTCATTGATGCGGTGCGCTGGGTGATGGGCGAATCGTCCGCGAAGAACCTGCGCGGTGATTCCATGACCGATGTCATTTTCAATGGCTCCAGCGGGCGTAAGCCTGTTGGCCAGGCCTCAATCGAGCTGGTTTTCGATAATTCCCAGGGCAAGCTTCCCGGTGCTTACGCTGCCTTTTCCGAGGTTTCCGTCAAGCGCAAAGTCACTCGCGAAGGGCAGAACAACTATTTCCTCAATGGAGAAAAATGCCGCCGCAGAGACGTGAAGGATTTGTTTCTGGGAACCGGCCTCGGCCCACGCAGCTACGCCATCATTGAGCAGGGCATGATTTCGAAATTGATTGATGCCAAGCCCGAGGAGTTGAGAGTCTATATCGAAGAGGCTGCCGGTATCTCCAAATACAAGGAGCGCCGTCGCGATACTGAAAACCGCATGCGACGTACCTCCGAAAACCTGGAACGCCTCGCGGATATCCGCGACGAACTGGACCGCCAGCTATCACGCCTTGAGCGCCAGTCCGCCGCAGCGGAGAAGTACAGTCGTTTTAAGGGGGAGGAACGCAGTCACAAGGCAAATTTGCAGGCACTGAAATATCGCGGGTTAAATGAACAGGCCACTGACAAGCAGCAGCAGATTGGCGAGTTGGAACTCGCTGTTGAGGCGCTGGTGACCCGACAGGTTGAATGCGACACAGGTATCGAGCAAAAGCGTGTGGGCTATCATGAATTGTCCGACAGCTTCAATGAGGTTCAGGGGCGCTTCTATGCAGTGGGTGCGGATATTGCACGCCTGGAGCAGACTCTCGACCACGCACGCGAACGCGCTACGCGGCTGCAATCTGATCTGGCACAAACCGAGCAGGAATACCTTGAAGCGGAGTCCACTCTGGCGGTGGATCGGGAAAAGGCTGCACAGTTCGAAGAGGAGCTGACGGTTATCGTACCAGACTTGGAGATGGTGCTGGCGGCAGAGGAGGAGTCCGCCGGTGCGCTGCTTGAGATAGAGGAGCGCATGCGCAACTGGCAGAGTGAGTGGGACCAGTTCAACCAGGTCGCTTCGGGCTCGCGCCAGAAAGCGGAAGTGCAACAGTCTCGTATCCAGCACCTGGAAACCTCCGGACAGAGATTGCTGGAGCGAGTGAACAAGCTGGCTGCTGAGCAATCCGGCCTACAGGTTGCCACTGATGAGGGGGAAACCCTGCAGTTGGGTGAGCAGTTGGCCGAGCTGGAAATACAGGTCGAAGAGCACCGCGAGCAAATGGTGCAATGGCGTGCTTGTCTGCAGGAATTACGTGCTCGCGAGGGCGATCTGGCCACGGAGTTGGACCAGTTGCGGTTGCAATTGCAAACCGGACGGGGCCGCCAGGCTTCTTTGGAGGCCCTGCAGCAGGCGGCACTCGGGCAGGGGGAAGCGGTGCAGAGTTGGCTCCAGCGGCAGGCCCTGGCTGACAGCCCGCGTTTGGCCGGACAAATACAGGCAGACACAGGCTGGGAAACTGCGGTTGAGACGGTGTTGGGAGAACAGCTGCAGGCGGTGTGCGTCGAGCGTTTGGAAAGCCTTACCGAAGGGCTTGCGCAGTTGCAAAACGGCCAGGCGGTATTTATTGATCACAGTGCCCTGGCTGCCCCGGTTCGGGGCCATTTGCCACCCCTGGCGGACGTGGTTCGGGGACCGGCCTCCCTGGCAGGCCTGCTTGCGGGTATCTATACTGCCGACAATTTGACCGAGGCGATGACACTGCGCTCGGGCCTGCAAAATCAGGAGTCCATTGTGACCCGCGATGGGCTCTGGTTGGGACCCAACTGGCTGCGTGTGCGCCGCGCCAGCGATGCTGAGTCCGGTGTGCTGGCGCGCAAGCAGGAACTGGAGGTGTTGGCTCAGGAGCTTGCGCAGTGTGAGGAGCGAATCGGTGCGCTCAGCGGGCATCGCGAGTCCCTGCGTGAGCAGGTCGCCGAACTCGATGGTCAGATCGAGCAGGCGCGCAGCGATTCCGAGCAATTCGGCCGTCTCGAAGCAGAACTGCGCAGCCAACTGTCTGCCCGTCGCGCTCGCGCCGAGCAGGTGAGTGAACGCCACAGCCGCATTGAGCAGGAATTGATCGAGGTGCGCGAGCAGCAGAACCTGGAAGCGGAATCCCTTTCCGAGGCGCGCCTGTTGTTGCAAGAAGCGGTTGAGGCCATGAGTGATGATACAGATCGTCGCGAAAGGTTAATGGAACGTCGTGAAGCATTGCGCGAAGCTTTGGATACTGCACGCCAGCGTGCACGCGAAGGCAAGGACCGCGCCCATGAGTTGGCCATGCGCGAGCAGTCCGTGCGTACACAGGTGGTGTCTCTGGAGCGCACCCTGCAGGTCATCAATGAGCAGTTGGCGCGGCTGCGTAGCCGCCGCACGCAATTGCAGGAACAGATGGCCGAGACGCACGATCCGTCCCGGGACATTCAGGGAGCGCTGGAAGAGAAATTAGGTGCGCGCCTTGCAGCGGAAGCCGAGCTGGCCGAAGCGCGTGGCAAACTCGAGGCGGTGGAGGCCGACTTGCGCGAGCAGGAGCAGGAACGCCACAAAGTGGAGGCGGCCCTGCAGGAGGTACGGGCCCAACTGGAACAGGCGCGCCTCTCTGCCCAGACCCTGGAGGTGCAGCGCAGCGGGCTGGCGGAACAGCTGCGAGAGAGCGATCACGATGTGGATCTGCTGATCGCACAAATGCCAGGGGATTTGACCATCGCCCAGATACAGGAAGATTTGGAACTGGTGGCTGCGCGCATCTCGCGCCTGGGGCCCATTAACCTGGCAGCCATTGATGAATACAAGCAGGAGTCGGAGCGCAAGCACTATCTGGATCGCCAATATGGTGATCTGACAGAAGCGCTGGAGACTTTGGACAATGCAATCAAGAAAATCGACAAAGAGACGAAAACCCGCTTTAAGGAAACCTTTGATCAGGTCAATGCAGGCCTGCAGGAACTTTTCCCCAAGGTGTTTGGCGGCGGCAATGCTTATTTGGAACTGACCGAGGATGATTTGCTGGATACCGGTATTGCGATCATGGCGCGCCCGCCCGGCAAGCGCAACAGTACTATTCACCTCCTTTCCGGTGGGGAAAAGGCGCTGACTGCGATCGCAATGGTTTTCTCCATCTTCCGCTTGAATCCCGCACCTTTCTGTATGCTGGATGAGGTGGATGCTCCACTCGATGACGCTAATGTTGGTCGATACGCACGAATGGTTAAAGAAATGTCAGAGCACGTTCAGTTCATCTATATTACCCACAACAAGCTCGCCATGGAAATGGCGAATCAGCTGCTGGGTGTGACTATGCACGAACCGGGAGTGTCGCGCCTTGTATCGGTGAATGTGGAAGAAGCAGCCGAGCTGGCTTCCGCATAGGGCGCAGAAATGAGAGGCACTTAAATGAACAACTGGCTGGTTACAATCTTAATAGTCGTGGTGCTTGTGGCAGTACTCGATGGAGTGCGCCGCGCAATTGTGCGGCAGCGTGCTGCAGTGAAGGTTTCCCGGAAGTTATCCAGGGCAATGCAATTTGAGGTAGATGGTGATGCCGATCCGGTGTCCGGAACCCGGCTGAGCACGGAGGGCGGTGACGACGTTTCAGCAGGCACCTATGACAAAGTGAAACCGAGACAGGTAACCAGTGAGCTGCCCGGACAGGTCCGCGTGGTCCAGCGCCGGGCACTGGAGGATGCGCTGCATGTAAACCGCCAGGTACAGGAAAGTTTTATCTCCTCGCGCAGGCCCCTGGCAGGCAGTACGCCACCGCGTAATCTGCAGGAACAGGGCATGCTGGATTTTGAGGAGCAGGTACCCACATTGATGGAATCCATAGTGGATGGGCAGCGCTTCGAGCCGGAGTTGAATGAGTTCGAAAGCCTGGAGGTGCTCGGCACTGAATCACATCCGTCGGCCCCGCCAGAGGAGGATAATCCTCGCCAGGAGGTGCTTGACGACCAGTATTCCCAGACGCTTTCCCGCGACACGGGACAGTCCCAGGAAAAATCTCCGGTGCGCGATGAAGTGCTGGTGATCAATGTTATGGCGCCAGAGGGGGATTGTTTCGAAGGCAATGACCTGCTGCGCGTGATGCTGGCCGCGGGAATGCGCTTCGGGGAAATGAATATATTTCACTACCATGAGGGTGGCGGTGCCGATGGCTCGGTGATTTTCAGCCTCGCCAATATTGTGGTGCCGGGTGTGTTTGATCTCACTCAGATGGAAGAGTTTACCACACCCGGCGTCAGCCTTTTCCTGGCGCTGCCGGTTGAGGGGGAGGCCATTAAGGCGTTTGATCAGTTGCTGTCCACCGCTTACAAAATTGCCGAGTTGCTCGGTGGCGAACTCAAGGATGAAAACCGCAGTGTTTTTACCGCACAGACTGCCGGACACTATCGCCAGCGTGTGGTGGAATACCAGCGCTGCCGGGCCCTGGCGTTGGCACAAAGCTGATTGTGCAGATGTGGGATTTAGGCCATTTTTGTTAGGCGACAATGGCGCCAAGCCATGGCTCCATCCAATTCTGCCAGGAGTTTGGTCGCGGACCGGAACCGCGGTTACGCGTAGAGTCCAGTTTTCTTAATAATAAACCCGTTTTCACTCGACTGAATTGATGAGTAATCGAATTATTCCCCGCGTTGCGCGCGCCCGGGTTCAGGCACTGCGAGAAATCCTCCAACAGGCCAACTATCAGTACTATGTGCTGGATGATCCGGATCTGCCGGATGTGGAGTATGACCGCCGATTGCGTGAATTGCAGGATATCGAACGGGAATACCCGGAACTGCAAACCTCCGACTCGCCCACTCAGCGTGTCGGTGCCGAGCCGCTAGCCTCTTTTGCCCAAGTGCACCACGAGGTGCAGATGCTATCGCTGGAGAATGCCTTTAGCGATGAAGAGCTATTGGAGTTCGACCGTCGCGTGAGTGAGCGCCTGAACAGCACAGGGCCAATCGAATATGCCTGCGAACCTAAACTGGATGGCATTGCGATCAGCCTGCTGTATCGCGATGGGGTTCTCAAGCGTGCGGCTACCCGTGGCGATGGCACAACTGGAGAAGATATTACCCAGAATGTACGCACTGTGGGTTCGGTGCCCCTGCGTCTGCGGCAGGATACAGGCATAGCGAAATATCCCCGCGTGCTGGAGGTGCGCGGTGAGATTTATATGCCGAAAGCGGGGTTTGCCGAATTGAACCGCAAGGCCGCAATCACCGGCGAAAAACTGTTCGTCAATCCCCGCAACGCAGCCGCCGGCAGTCTGCGCCAGTTGGACTCCCGTATCACTGCACAGAGACCCCTGGAGATCTGTGCCTATGGCACCGGCCTTGTGGAAGGCGTATCCCTGCCGGAAGAGCACATGGAAACCCTGCAACTGCTTGGGCAATGGGGTTTTCGTCTCAACAGGGAAATGCGTGTGGTCACTGGTATCCGCGCCTGTATCGACTATTACAATGCGCTCGGGGAAAAGCGCGATACGCTGCCCTACGATATCGACGGTATTGTTTTTAAAGTCAACAGCATTTCTCTGCAAAAGCGTCTGGGTTTTGTCGCGCGGGCACCGCGCTGGGCCGTGGCCTACAAATTCCCCGCGGAAGAGGAAATGACCGAGCTTTTGGATGTGGAGTTCCAGGTGGGGCGCACCGGCGCAGTAACCCCGGTGGCCAGACTCAGGCCGGTGTTTGTTGGCGGCGTGACAGTGTCCAATGCAACCTTGCACAACCGTGATGAAATCCAGCGCCTTGGAGTCAGGATCGGTGATACGGTGGTGATTCGGCGCGCCGGCGATGTGATCCCCCAAGTGGTCTCGGTGGTGGAAAGTAAGCGCCCACGCAATGCCCGTCCCATAGTATTTCCGACCCACTGTCCGGTCTGCGGCTCGCCGGTGGAGTCGGCACCAGGAGAGGCGGTGGCCCGTTGCAGTGGCGGTCTGATTTGCAGTGCCCAGCGCAAGCAGGCGATCAAACATTTCGCTTCGCGCAAGGCGATGGACATCGACGGTCTGGGAGACAAGCTGGTGGAGCAGTTGGTGGATGAAGGGCTTCTGCACTCGGTTTCCGGCCTTTATCACTTGAATCTAGAGCAGGTGGCAGGGCTTGAGCGCATGGGGCAAAAGTCTGCACAGAACCTGCTCAATGCGCTGGAACACAGTAAAGAGACCTCCCTGGCGAAGTTCCTTTATGCACTCGGCATCCGCGAGGTGGGAGAGGCGACAGCGCGGAACCTGGCCCGGCATTTTGGTGACCTGGAAGCATTGATGCACGCGGACGATGAGGCCTTGCAGGAAGTGGAGGATGTGGGCCCGGTCGTTGCTCACTTCGTTGCAGAGTTTTTTCAACAGCCCCACGCTCTGGAGGAAATAGAGGCCTTGCGCCAGGCAGGCGTGCACTGGCGGGCGGAGGAGCGCGGAGGGGAAGAACAGCCTTTATCCGGGCAGACCTGGGTGCTGACCGGCAAGCTGGAAACCCTGTCCCGCAGTGAAGCCAAGGATTATCTGCAACACCTTGGTGCGAAGGTGGCCGGTAGCGTCTCCGCCAAAACCGATAGTGTCGTAGCCGGACCGGGTGCAGGGTCGAAACTGAACAGGGCGCGTGAGCTGGATATTCCGGTGATGGATGAAGAGGCGTTGTTGGAAATGCTGCGCCAGCGCGGGTTTGATCTTTAGTGGAATTCCCCTGGCAGGGTGGATCGGGGTTGTGGTGACGTTTTCAGGGTTGCGCAATCAGCTTTGTTTTTCAGCCAATCTCTCTGCAGCCGTGATGTTTGCTGCTGGTGTTATGGCTTTCTGTCCACTGCGCCGTTAAAGTTGGGGCTCTCAACCTATATTGCCCTGGATACCTGATGTCCGGTGGCGCTGCGGTAAGGAATGGAACGAATGTTTCAGGGCGATCAGGAATCCATAGTCTACGGTTGTATCAAGGACAGTAACAGTCTTACCGGCGGCAGTGACCGCCGGCGAGTCAATCGTGAGGCAGTCCTCGCCTTGCCTGGCGCGGATGAATGGCCCTTTCTCTGCCGCGATATGTTTGCCATTCCTACTATTAAAGTGAAACAGTCTCAGTACCAGACCGATGTCATTCACTTTGGCGCTTCTTACCGCGCAGTGGAGTATGAGTGGAACCTGTGGATCCAGAAGTTTGAAGAGCTACTCAATAATATGTATTGGGTATCGGCTACTGTGCATCTGGAAACCGAGCTTTCCGGTGTGCACTCCTTCAGTTGGGAGGCCGCTGACCTCTACCATGTGCCCGGCAGTGGTGATATGCGGGTGCGCTGCGAATGGACCCAGGAGGGGCGGGTGAGTATCTGAGGCGACCGCTGCGCCGGAGTGGTTGAAAAATGGAGGTTCCGCTTCACTGACGTTGGCTTTTGCGGCAACGACATTCACGGAGAACCTCTTTCAGAACAGCGTTGATCTGCTAAAGTGCCCATGTCGCCGGATGCCGTTGTACGGCCACCATGGCTTGCCAAGTGGAATTAAAAAATGGCGCCAGCCCGCGCCTGATCAGGAAGGATGGAACATGACCAGAGCCAATTCCCTACTCTTTGCCAGCGCCTTGATGCTGTCTGCATTGTCGTACGCAGAGGAACAGGGCACCAAAAACGATATGGTCAGCAAGGCGCCGGAGGGTGCCAGGCTCTATATCATTTCACCCAAGGATGGTGAAAAGGTTTCCCAGACTTTTACCGTGCGGTTTGGTTTGTCCGGTATGGGTGTGGCACCTGCGGGTGTGAATCTTGAAAATACCGGGCATCACCACTTGCTGATTGATGTGGATACTCTGCCGGATTTGAGCAAACCGTTACCGGCGAGCAAGAATATTATTCACTATGGGGGTGGCCAGACCGAAACCGAAATTACCCTGCCGCCTGGCAAACATACACTGCAACTGGTACTGGGCAACTATCTGCATATTCCCCACCAAAATCCGGTAATGTCCAAGAAGATTACGGTCGAAGTGGAATAGTTTCCTCGGCGCCAATAGCAATCCTTGACCGGTGCGTATTACGCACCCTGTGAGAGGGAAATGGGCGAAAAATTTCGAACCGAAAAAGACAGCCTCGGTGAGGTGCAGGTACCACGGGAGGCATTGTACGGGGCCCAGACCCAGCGTGCGGTAGAAAATTTTCCCGTCAGTGGCCATCGCCTGCCGGCTGAGTTTATTCACGCCCTGGTGTTGATCAAGAAGTCGGCGGCAGAGGCCAACAGAGACCTGGGCCTGCTGAGCCAGGCCCAGGCAGCGGCCATTATCGGCGCCTGTAACCGCCTCGGTGATCCTGAATATCTCAGTCACTTCCCGGTTGATATTTACCAGACCGGCTCCGGGACCAGCTCGAATATGAATGCCAATGAGGTGATTGCGCACCTCGCTGGAGACGGCAGTGGTCTGTCCATCAGTCCCAATGACCACGTCAATATGAGCCAGAGCAGTAATGACGTCATTCCCACCGCGATTCACGTCTCGTCGCTGCTGGCCGTGCGGGATAAGTTACTGCCCGCTCTGCGGCATTTGCATACCCGTCTGCGCGACAAGGCTGTCGAGGTGCAGAATGTGGTGAAAACCGGTCGCACCCACCTGATGGATGCGGTACCGATGACCATGGCCCAAGAAGTGGATGCCTGGGCGGCGCAGATAGAAGCCTGCCGCGAGCGCATCCGCATCACCATGCCGCGCCTTGCGCAACTGGCCCAGGGGGGCACGGCGATCGGTACCGGGCTCAATGCTCCGCCGGATTTTTCCGAACTGTTCGCGCAAAAATTGAGTGCGCACACTTCCCAGCAGTTCCGTCCGGCGGACAATCTGTTTGCTGCAATCTCGTGCCAGGATACGGCGGTGGAACTGTCTGGACAGCTCAAGGTACTGGCGGTGGCAATAATGAAGATTGCCAACGATTTGCGCTGGATGAACAGTGGCCCATTGGCGGGCATTGCAGAAATTGAGTTGACGGCGTTGCAGCCTGGCAGCAGCATCATGCCGGGCAAGGTGAATCCGGTAGTTGCCGAATCCACAGGCATGGTGGCGGCACGGGTGATGGGTAATGACACCACCATCACCGTGGCAGGGCAAAGCGGTAACTTCCAATTGAATGTGATGCTGCCGCTAGTGGCCAGCACCCTGCTGGAAAGTATCAACCTCCTGGCCAATGCCACCCTGCTGTTGGCAGATCGCGCCATCGCAAGCTTTACCGTGAACCGGGTGCACATTGAGAACACAGTTGGGCGCAACCCGATTTTAGTAACGGCGCTGAACCCGGTAATCGGTTACCTGAAAGCCGCCGAGATTGCCAAGGCGGCCTACAGCAGCGGCAGGCCAGTATTGGATGTTGCCCTGGAAATGACCACACTGGATCGGGAGACCCTGCAGGATCTGTTGGATCCCAACCATCTGGCCAAAGGCGGATTGGTGGGGCAATAGCTGATCCCGCACACTGGGGTACCCCCTTGCGCTTCAAGCGAAAAAAGCGATTCCCAGCATCAATAGGGAGATAATCACCGTCAGGCACATCAGCCATTGGAACAGGCGTTTCAGGGTAACCTGATCCTCGGGTTCCAGCATTCTTCTGGGCATTCGCTCCTCCTGCGTCGTTGACAGGAACCTGCCAATCCTTCACGATTCGACGCCGCACCGGTACCTAACACCGACAATACAATGGTAGTGCCACAGAAAGTGGTAATCTCTCCTTTTTTCAAAATCACTATATTCAAGTCATCATGGCCAATAAAAGTCGCCGCTCTTTTATCATCAGTGTTCTCGCCTGTGTCGCATTTGTCGCCGCGGCGGTTATTAGTTGGGACCTGCCCGTAAAGCATGTTGTGTACTATCTGGCCTTTATACTGGTAGTCCTGTTTGTCATCATTTTAGTGGCGATGGGCTTCGGGGCCTTGCTCAGTTGGTTGCGCAGGCGAAAGTAGATCGATGGCATCAGCAAAGGAGGAACTCCGCATACCCATTGCTTATTTGGAGCGTTTGCTGGAAGAGGCAACACGCCACGGCTGTGACCGCAGTGAGCTGCTGGCTTCAGTGGATATTGGCGAGTCGGAGTTACATGGTGTCGCGGCCTTTTCGGCCATCAAATACGGGCGTTTGTACCAGCGTGTCATGTGGCTGGTGCAGAACGAGTGGTTTGGCATGCTCAGTGGGGGGCGGGTGCGCTCCGGTTCTTTTCGCCTGTTGTGCCTGGCCGTGGTGAACTGTGTCACCTTGCGCCAGGCGATTGCGCTCTGTGCCGAATTTATGGAGATTTGCCGTGGCTTTAAGGTGAAACCGGCCTTGGAATCCGGAGATTCTGGGCGCGGGCGTGTTGAGATTCGCGGTATCAGCTCACTGGGAGAAGGTGAGTTCGAGCAGTTACTCGCATCCACCAGCCCCAGCGTGATTCGCACCACCCTGGCTGTTTGGCATCGCTTCTATTGCTGGCTGGCCGGGCGCGAGATACCCCTGGCGCGTTTGTATTTTTCTTTTCCCTGCCCCGAAGAGTTCCGCAGTCTGGCCCAGAGCGAGGCGGAAGAACTGCTTTTCGACCAGCCGTTTAACGCCCTTGAGTACGACGCCCGCTATCTCGAATACCCGGTGGTGCAGAGTCCGCAAACAGTAGAGGATTTTATCCGTACGGCTCCTTATCATCTGGTGATCAGTGACGGCAGTGCTAACAGTATCAAGACCAAGGTAAAGACCATCCTGAACCGGGATGTGAGCGAGTCCATGCCCGCGGCAGAGGCGGTGGCGGAGCGGCTCAATATGTCGATAACCACCTTGCGCCGTCGCCTGCAACAGGAGGGCACCTCCTACCAGAAGCTGAAAGATGAGTGCCGTATGGAGGCCGCCTTCCACTATCTGAGTTGTCCGGACCTCTCCAATAGCCAGATTGCGGAAATGCTCGGGTTTGACGAGTCCAGCGCCTTCTTCCGTGCTTTTAAAAAGTGGACAGGCATTACACCGGGAGAATATCGCCGGAGTGGCCGCGCCGCTGCCGGTCGGCACATGTGATCCCATTGGTCACACCTTTTCCAATTCCCGCCTCGATTTGTCACCATTTTGGACGGATTTCGCCATAGAGGGCGCTGCCGGCTTACTACTATTATGAACCAATAGCATAATTTAGTCACAAATATGACTGGCCAGTTTTCACTCGGCCCAGAAAATCATTGAATTGAGGGTATCAGGATGACCGATGTCAAAATGCCACTGCGCGATTTGCGTTTTGTGATGCGCGAGATGCTGGGCTCAGATGCGCACTACGCATCGCTTGGATATGGGGAGGTTACTCCTGATGTTGTCGATGCCATCCTGGAGGAGGGGGCAAAGTTCTGCGAAAACGTGCTGGCGCCACTGAACCAGATCGGCGACCAGCAGGGCTGCACCTGGAGTGATGGTGAAGTCACTACCCCCACGGGTTTTAAAGAGGCCTACCAGCAGTTCGTGGAGGCGGGGTGGCCTGCATTGCCGCATAATCCGGAATACGGTGGCCAGGGTCTGCCACCATCACTGGGGACTGTGCTGAGCGAAATGGTGGGTATCGCCAACTGGTCCTGGGGCATGTACCCGGGCCTTTCCCACGGTGCCATGAACACCCTGGAAGCCCATGGTACCATAGAGCAGAAAAGTACCTACCTGACCAAGCTGGTCGAGGGTAGCTGGACCGGCACCATGTGTCTGACCGAACCACACTGTGGTACCGACCTGGGTATTTTGCGTACCAAAGCTGAGCCCGGTCCCGACGGCGCCTACACAATCACCGGAACCAAGATTTTTATTTCTGCCGGCGAGCACGATATGACCGAAAATATCGTCCATATCGTACTGGCACGCCTGCCGGATGCCCCAGAGGGCACCAAGGGTATTTCACTGTTTATTGTGCCCAAATTCCTGCCCAATTCAGACGGCTCCGTCGGCGAGCGCAACCGTGTGGTTTGCGGTTCCCTCGAACATAAAATGGGTATTCACGGCAACGCCACTGCAGTGTTGAATTTCGATGGGGCCAAGGGATTTCTGATCGGCGAACCGAACAAAGGCCTGAACTACATGTTCACCTTTATGAACACCGCGCGCCTGGGTACTGCCCTGCAGGGACTGGCACATGCTGAAATCGGTTTTCAGAAATCTCTTGCCTATGCCCGGGAGCGCTTGCAGATGCGCTCCCTGTCCGGCACCAAAAACCCGCAAGGTCCGGCTGACCCAATTATCGTGCACCCGGATGTTCGCCGCATGTTACTGACCCAAAAGGCCTTTGCCGAAGGCAGCCGGATGCTGGTCGTTCACTGTGCCCAGTTGGTGGATATCACTTACCGGGGGAGTGAGGAAGCAAAAAAAGAGGCAGAGGATCTGCTGGCCCTGCTGACCCCGATCGCCAAAGCGTTTATTACTGAAGTGGGCTTTGAGTCTGCGAACCTGGGCCTGCAATGCTTCGGTGGTCACGGCTATATTACAGAGTGGGGTATGGAACAAAACGTGCGGGACGCGCGTATCTCTACTATCTACGAAGGGACTACCGGTATCCAGGCACTCGATTTGCTGGGCCGCAAGGTGCTGCTGAGCCAGGGCGAGCTGCTGCGCCGGTTTACCAAGAAAATACACAAGTTCTGCCAGGCGGAAATTGACAACGAAGCCCTTGCGCCTTTTGTCACTCAATTGCAGGCGCTGAACAAGCAGTGGGGCGACCTCACCTTGCAGGTGGGGAGTAAAGCCATGGAAAATGCCGATGAGGTCGGTGCGGCCTCAGTGGATTACCTGATGTTCTCCGGTTACACCGTATTGGCGTACCTGTGGGCGCGCGCCGCCCGAGCGGCCAACCTGAAGCTGGCCGAAGGTGCCGATGAGGCTGATTTCTATCGCGCGAAAGTGGCCACAGCACGTTTCTACTTCGAGCGCATTCTGCCCCGCACAACCAGCCATGCCACCGCCATGCAGAGTGGTGCGGCTTCCCTGATGGAGTTGGACGCAGCACATTTTGCGTTCTAACCCCCTAAACAATAGAAACCGCCGGTGATTCACCGGCGGTTTTCTTAGCAGTGCTGAAATGGCTAATATCAGGGGGATTCCAATGCAACTGCCGGACTCAGTGCAGACGCGTCTGCGACACCTGGCTTGTTTGCACCCACTTGCTCGGGTACAGTTTCGGCTGCCGGATGCCTGTGATTTCTACGTGTATATAGCGGGGACGCCGGACAATTTCGAAGTGGTATCCGAATTTGGACAGGCAGGCGCACCGGCACTGGTATTGGAAATGGCGAACCAAACGCTCAGCGCCATACTGGACGGCCATTTAAACGCGCGGCATGCTTTTTTGCTGGGAGATGTCCGATACTTCGGGGACCGGGAGTTGGCGGCTGCACTGGCAAGTTTATTTCCCGCACAGAGTGGAGACCTGTTAGTAGAGGCATAGATGCCCCGCTATGCGCTATTTTGCAGAATATGACAAACAATAAATAAATTGTCGCTGGCACCCTGGTTGGTTTCCCCTATAAAGTCTGAGGAATTGGGTGGCGACAACAACAATCCGGAATGGGAGAAAAGAGTTGGACATTGATCGCAGCATACTCGATGTATTCAAGGGCGCTTGCGCCAAATATAGTGACCGACCAGCTTTCTCCTGTTTGGGACACACTCTGACAGTGGGTGAAATCGATACCCTGAGCGCCAGATTTGCCTCCTATTTGCAACATCATACCCAGTTGAAGCCCGGTGATCGTATTGCCGTTCAACTGCCCAATGTTCTGCAGTACCCGGTGGTTGTCTTCGGTGCCTTGCGTGCGGGCCTTGTGGTGGTCAACACCAACCCGCTCTATACCCATCGCGAACTGAAACACCAACTGAACGATTCAGGTGCAAAGGCGTTAATTGTGCTCGCCAATATAGCTGATACCGCCGCTGAGGTCGTTGCGGAAACCAGTGTTGAAACAGTGATTGTCAGTGAAATTGCGGATCTTCACAGCCCATTTATGCGCACCTTGATCAACAGCGTGGCCAAGTACATCAAAAAAATGGTGCCTGAATTTTTCTTTGCCCGGCAGGTGCGTTTTCGTGAAGCCATGGCCCTGGGTGCCAGGAAGCCCCAGCGGGATGTGGAAAGAGCGCCGGAAGATATCGCCGTGTTGCAGTACACCGGCGGGACCACCGGCGTTGCCAAAGGTGCAATGTTGACCAACCGGAACCTGGTTGCGAATATGGAACAGGTGCGCGAAGCTTTTGGCGATAGTATGAAAGAGGGGGAAGAATACTATATCGCCCCATTGCCGCTCTATCATATTTACGCTTTCACCATCCACTGTATGTGCCTCTTAGCCTCGGGCAACCACTCGCTGTTGATTCCAAATCCACGGGATATTCCGGCTTTTGTGAAAGCCCTGAAAGGCCAGCGCTTTACCGGTTTTGTGGGTTTGAATACCCTGTTCAATGGCCTGATGCGCAACAAGGCGTTTTCTGAGCTGGATTTTAGCAAGCTGCGTACCACGGCTTCCGGCGGTATGGCCCTGACTCGCGATACAGCCAAGCGCTGGGAGGAAATGACGGGCTGTATTGTCATGGAGGGCTACGGTATGACTGAGACTTCCCCGGTTGTCTCCTTCAATCCGATCGGTGGCGTTCAGCTTGGCACCGTGGGTATTCCGGTACCAGGTACTGAAGTCAAGGTTGTTGATGAGGATAACAACGACCTGCCCAACAATTCTCCCGGTGAACTCTGCGTGCGCGGTCCCCAGGTGATGAAAGGATACTGGCAGCGCCCGGAGGCCACCGCCGAAGTGCTCGACAGCGAGGGCTGGTTGAATACCGGGGATATGGCGGTTATTCAGGATGATGGGTATATCAAAATTGTGGACCGCAAAAAGGATATGATTATCGTATCCGGTTTCAATGTTTATCCCAATGAGGTTGAGGATGTGGTCAGTACACATCCCAAAGTGGCCGAAGCTGCGGCCATTGGTATTCCCGACGAAAAGAGCGGCGAGCATGTCAAACTGTTTGTGGTCAAGGCCGGTCAGCCTCTCACCGAGAAAGAGGTTGTGGACTTTTGTCGGGAGAATCTGACCGCTTACAAGGTACCAAAGCAGGTGGAGTTTCGCGATGATTTGCCGAAAACCAATGTCGGCAAGATTCTGCGTCGGGAATTGCGCGAAGAGGAATTAAACAAGCGTGAGACGGTCAGTGCCTGATGGGTTGCCCATTTCAAGTGTGTCCAAAATAAGACAAAGACGTGTAAATGCCCCATAAGCGTTCAACATACTGAGCCAATACAATTTGCTTACAGGGACGATTTTAACCCCCCCCCATGCTTGTTGTACCCAACAGGCATGGAAATCCGGCGGTATTTGATTGATTGGTAATTACTCTGGCTGGTGAAATAGCCCGCACCCGATATGAACGAATTCAGCCTTTTGTAACAGCGTACAAATGATAGCTTTCTGTGCGGGCAACCGGTTTGCCCTTCACCCGCATCCCGCTTTTGGCGCTGATTCTACAGAAGCTATCAAAGAATTTC
>NZ_JAVAMR010000031.1:0-42738 GCF_030731025.1 Microbulbifer sp. 2205BS26-8
AGCCCTCTTTCTGTAACATACTTATGGCATATACTCAATACCCCAATATACGATAAAGGAGAAGAGAATGAAATTTTCGACATTATCCGTACTTTTTTGTATAGCCTTTATTTCAATAACGGCATCAGCAAATATTATCCCATACTCAGATTCGCGTTTGGCAACTCAACATGCCCCTGCAAAAGCCATAGCTGAAAATAAACGAATATTGGCTAAAAACTTTGCTAATTCCTACGCTTCGTCCCTAGTCGCTCTGCGACAGCACATTAACCAATACGATCTATCTGCCAGTGTTGGTGATATCTACCATAGTAATAAAAGTAAAAAGCTGCTATCCAAAAGCAATCATCTTATTCGTACAGCCAAAGGTTTAAATGCCAATGGTGAAAATCTAATTCAGTTGCGTATGGCTAGCAAAGAAATGGTTACGGCTTGGCAAAATGGCGAAGCCCCTCTTTTTGCTTTTGCTCCGGCAGGCGATGAGAAACAGTGGACTAGCATCGAAGCTTACGATACAGATGGGAATATACACTTTCTAGATGTACATATTTTACCTCAGCAACCTGTATTTATTGTAGAAGTGAATGGCAGAAAAGCACTAAAGGAAGGTATTGAAATAATGCGTGGTATTTTTTCGGGAGGAATAGCCGAGACACCGCCACAAAATACATCAAGAGAAAATGCAGCTCAGTCTTTGTCCACGAGCGTCTTAAAACATATACGTCTAAACGATGATGAGGAACCCTGGATATTGGGAAAAGCGGAAATTTATGCCATTACCAACGGAATAAGTCCTTCCAGAGATGAACCTGTTTTAGATGTTGTCGATATGCCCTATCTCGACCACGATGATACAGACTATTATCCCAATCAAGTACTATTTCACTGGAGTCGCTATCGTTGGCAGGCAGCTGATTTAATGCTAATGGAGCATGACGAGAACACCAATTTTCAGGAAATAGCCAGTAATTTGTTAAACCTTGCTGTACAGATTCTGCAATCCATTCCTTTTCCCGATGTACAAGGCTACGCTATTATAGCGATAATTACTAACGGGATATTAAATGCGTTACCTGCGGAATGGTTTATCAATAATGATGATTATGTAGACAGCATTTACACCACTTTTGAAAACCAAGAATATATTAATCTTAGCGGTGCCAGGGGTAACGCTACTATTACCCTTAAACCATTAGAGATTGATTCACGATAAATACCCAGAATTAACTACATATGGTATATGAAAGAAGAAGCCCCGGGTGGGGCTTCCATCCAAGAACTAAAAAATTAATAAGAAACTATATAATGATACCTAATTACCATCTAAGCTAAGCCGAGCTTCAGTAATCTTTCCGGCATTGGCGGCGTCCGGAGAGAAACGTAGACAAGCCGGGGAATAAGTGCACACAGGTCGAACCTGCGGTTAAAACGATATTGGAACTCCGCCAGGTAGCGTTGTGCATATTTCGGTCGTATCGCATGGTAGGTACTGCGCAACGCACTTTTTAAATTGCCGAGTACCGTGTTCACCCAGTAGAACTCGGGCTCCTCAACGGAGGCGCGGCCACCACCGCAGACGATCTTGTCGTGGTCGCAGCCGGCCTCAGTGACAGCATTGAAGCACGCCAGACCATCCGAGATAACGATACTGCCCTTCCTTCGTAGTTTCAACCGCAGCCACGAAAGGCGTCTTACTCTCAGCGCCGCGTCCCGGCTTGCACCCAGTACGCTCACCGCCGAGATAGGCATCGTCCAACTCGATGAAGCCAGATAGCTTGTACTGCTGGTCTCGCTCCACCATTACCTGCATGAGTTTCTGTTTCATGCGCCAAGCGGCGTTGTAGGAGATACCCAAGTGGCGAGCCAGCTTCATGCTTGAGATGCCTTTCTTGTCCTGGGTGATGAGATAGATGGCCAGGAACCACACGGTAAGAGGCAGCTTGCTGGAATCGAATATGGTGCCGGCAGTAATCGAAGTTTGCCGGCGGCAGCGGTTGCACTGCTGTAGCTTCCTGTAGGCGAGTTGGCAGCACTGATCGTGACCACAGTGAGGGCAACGAAAGCCCTCTGGCCATCGCCAGCGATAGAGAGCGTCGAAGCACTTCTCTTCGCTGCCATACTGATTGATGAATTCGCTCAAACTGGTGCCTTTCTGGAACTGTACCTTGTTGCGGGCCATTGCGGATTCCCTTGCAGATCAAAGAGATAACTGTATTTATATGCAGTTAAATGTGGCTTAGCAAGAGTGGTAATTAGGAAAACTTATATCCTGCTTTATTTTTCTTGTAGACATCAATCATTTTGGTCAAATCACTGGTGCTGAACTTGCGTTCAAATTTGGGGCACTGATCATTGTCATTTCCACCTGGTACTTACAGTCAGCGCAAAAAAATTTTGACTCAAGTCTTTTTACACCCCGACCAATTCACGACATTGGTTACCTAGAAACGTAGCAATAGCATTTGCCGCCTTGTTATTCGCCACTCCGGCACAGGTTATTGCCAATTGAGAATCACCTTGCCAGATGTGCCAGAGCTCATGGTATTGAAGCCTTTTTGGAAGTCCTCGATAGGGAACTGGTGCGTGATAATCGGGGTCAGATCCAGGCCGGATTGGATCAGGCTGGCCATTTTGTACCAGGTCTCGAACATCTCGCGTCCGTAGATCCCTTTAAGGATCAGGCCTTTAAAGATCACCTGGCTCCAGTCGATTGCCATTTCACCGGCGGGAATCCCAAGCATAGCGATTTTGCCTCCGTGGTTCATGGCGGCGAGCATATCGCGGAAGGCGGCGGGTACGCCGGACATTTCCAGGCCCACATCGAAGCCTTCGTCCATACCCAGCTCTGCCATCACATCGCTGAGCGTTTCCCTGCTTACGTTGACTGCGCGGGTGGCGCCCATCTTGCGTGCCAGATCCAGGCGGTATTCGTTGATATCGGTGATCACCACATGGCGTGCACCCACATGCCTGGCCACCGCTGCTGCCATAATACCGATAGGGCCGGCACCGGTGATCAACACATCTTCACCCACAAGGTCGAAAGAGAGTGCGGTATGCACGGCATTACCGAAAGGGTCGAAGATGGAGGCCAGGTCGTCGGAGATATTGTCCGGAATGTTAAAAGCGTTTAAGGCCGGAATAACCAAATACTCGGCAAAGGCGCCCTGGCGGTCCACGCCCACCCCATAGGTATTGCGACACAGGTGGCGGCGACCGGCGCGGCAGTTGCGGCAGTGTCCACAGGTAATGTGGCCCTCGCCGGAAACACGATCACCCACCTGGAAGCCAGCGACTTCCTGACCCATGCCAACCACTTCACCCACATATTCGTGTCCCACCACCATGGGAACCGGGATGGTTTTTTGTGACCACTCATCCCAGTGATAGATATGCATGTCGGTACCACAAATGGCGGTTTTGTGGATTTTGATTAACAGGTCGTTGTGGCCGGGCTCGGGAATTTCCACGTCGGTGAGCCAGATTCCCACTTCAGACTTCAGTTTCGATAGTGCTTTCATTGTCATAAAACTATAAATGGAAAGGCGTGGCAGCCCCTTGAAACAAGGTGGTCCTGTCGTAACAGACCGCTGCCATCACTTGGGCATTAAATCATATTCAGTTCGCGGCTCACTTCAATAAAGGCATCAATGCATTGATCGAGCTGTTTTCGAGTGTGTGCCGCCGACATCTGAGTGCGGATACGGGCCTGACCTTTGGGCACTACCGGGTAGAAGAAGCCCACTACGTAAATGCCGCGCTCCAGCATCTTGTCGGCCACTTTTTGTGCTGTGGCGGCATCGCCGATCATCACCGGGATAATCGGGTGATCGGCACCGGCGAGTGTGAAGCCAGCTTCAGACATGCGCTGGCGGAAATAGGCGGAGTTATTGCGCAGTTTCTCGCGCAGTTCTCCACCTTCCATCAGCATATCCAGCACTTTCAGGGATGCGGAGACAATGGCCGGGGCCACAGAGTTGGAGAACAGGTAGGGGCGCGAGCGCTGGCGCAGCATATCGATAATTTCCTTGCGGCCAGAGGTGAAGCCGCCGGAGGCACCACCGAGGGCTTTGCCCAGAGTGCCGGTGATAATGTCGATACGGTCAATAACATCACAGTATTCGTGGGTGCCGCGGCCGTGCTCGCCGAGGAAGCCCACCGCGTGGGAGTCGTCCACCATCACCAGGGCGTCGTAGCGGTCGGCCAGGTCGCAGATGGCCTTCAGGTCGGCGATCACACCGTCCATGGAAAAGACCCCATCGGTGGCAATCAGTTTGGTTTTGGCGCCCTCCGCGTCGGCGGTCTGCAGCTGCTTCTCCAGCTCCGCCATATTGTTGTTGGCGTAGCGGTAACGCCTGGCTTTACACAGGCGCACGCCGTCGATAATGGAAGCGTGGTTGAGGGCGTCGGAAATAATGGCATCTTCCGGCTCCAGCAGAGTTTCGAACAGGCCGCCATTGGCATCGAAGCAAGAGGTGTAGAGGATGGTGTCCTCGGTGTGCAGAAATTCAGACAGGCGGGATTCCAGGGCCTTGTGAATATCCTGGGTGCCACAGATAAAGCGTACAGAAGCCATGCCGAAGCCGTACTGGTCAAGGCCTTCTTTGGCGGCTGCGATCAGGTCCGGGTGGTTGGCCAGGCCCAGATAGTTATTGGCGCAGAAGTTCAGTACCCGGGTGTCATTGTTCACCTGGATCTCGGCGGCCTGTTGGGAGGTAATAATCCGCTCGCGCTTGTAGAGGCCATCGGTATTGATCTGTTTCAGTTCATCGCGCAGGTGCTCAAAGAAGTGTTCTGGCTTTGGCATGGTTGTGTTTTTAGCTCCTGTCAGGTGCTTGTGGCACGGGGTGGTTTGCCCATGGCAAGGTGACGCCAGTGGGTTCTGGTTTATCCCGCCAGTTCACAGGCCTTGTGGGCCGTGATCGGTTGTTCACTGGCGCGGCAACTGGTAGCGAATTTTAATGCCTCTTCGGCGGTGTCGAACAGTAGTTGCCACAACAACTGCCGATCAGCCCGTCTCACTGCCCTTACCGCCGTGCGGTTTCGCTGGTTGGCGATCTGAATTTCTATAACGTCTTTACTGGATAGCGGTGTTTCGGACATGGTCCCTCCAACAATAAAATTTGGAGGGCTGACGTGGAAGTGGCGAATGAGTGTTCGCGCGCATCCGGTTGGATTGCTCTGGTAGAGCCCCATCCTCCCTACTGGCAATGGTGTGCCGGCAGAGAGAGAACCACCTTGCCCCGGTCGGCAGGTTGGCGTTGGCGTCAGCCACTCTCGTGATGTGCAGGCAAAGATAGCGGGGAGGGGGTTCACAGTCAACTATGCCATCCCGTTTGGAGGCGGCGCAGAGGTTTATGCGGGCAGTTGCACGGATTTCAGCTCAATAAACTCGCCGAGGCCGGCTTCGCCAAATTCACGTCCATTGCCGGAGCGTTTATAGCCACCGAAGGGAGCATCGTAGTTGAATTCGCCTCCGTTGACGAAACAGAGGCCGGCCTCAATACGACGCGCCAGGGGCATGGCACTCTCCGCATCCTTGGCCCAAACGCCGCTGGAGAGGCCATATTCGGTATCGTTGGCAATGGAAATGGCCTCGTCCATATCCCGGTAGGGGATCAGGCAGGTCACCGGGCCGAAGATCTCCTCGCGGGCGATGCTCATATGGTTGTGTACATCGGCAAATACGGTGGGTTTCACGTAGAAGCCTTTCTCCATGCCCTCCGGTGCTTCGGCACCACCGGTGACCATGCGCGCACCCTCATCGATACCCCGCTGGATATAGCCACGCACAATTTCCCGCTGACGGGCAGAAGAGAGCGGTCCCATAAAGGCGTCATCTCCGGTACCCATGGCGATGCCCTCGGCTACCTGCCGGGCAATTTCCACTGCTTCCTCATAGCGCTCTGCGGGTACCAGCATACGGGTCAATGCGGTACAGGTTTGGCCACTGTTGATAAACACATCTTCACATCCCCAGCGCACCGCAACTTCTAGGTCTGCATCGGGGGTGATAATCAATGGAGACTTGCCACCCAGTTCCTGGGTTACGCGCTTTACTGTGGGCGCTGCGGCCTTGGCCACCTCGACCCCGGCACGGGTGGAGCCGGTGAAAGACACCATATCGATACCCGGATGGGCTGACAGCGCTGCACCCACTACCGAGCCGGCACCGGGCACCAGGTTGAAGACACCGGCGGGTACCCCGGTTTCTTCAATAATCTCCGCCATAATAAAGTCCTGCAGTGGAGTGATTTCGGCGGGCTTGGTGATCATGGTGCAACCGGCGGCCAGTGCCGGCGCTACTTTGCCGACGAACTGGTGCAGGGGATAATTCCAGGGGGTAATGAAACCACACACACCTACTGGCTCGCGGAACAATAAGGAATGGGCCGCTTTCTCCGTTTTTTCCATCTCGAAAGTGCGCTCAGCGTAATAGCGCATGGCGTAGATAGGGCCATCAACGTGCAGCCAGCGGGTGATATGTTCGGGGCAGCCCAAAGTTTGGGAAATGGCAAAAGTCAGGTCTTCTTTACGTTTTTCCATGCCGTCAGCGATGGCGTTAAGCAGTTCTCGGCGTTTCTGTGCGGTGCTGTTGCGCCAGCTGTGAAAGGCAGCCCTTGCAGCGGTTACGGCCAGATCCACATCCTCGGCAGAACCCTCGGAGACTTCGCAGATGAGTTCCTCGGTCGCCGGGTTGATGACTGGATGTGACCCCATGCCCAGGGGTTCCCGCCATTGGCCATCAATAAACAGCTTGCCGGTTTGCAGTTTGTTGAGGTCTGTCATGTCACGCTTCCCTTTGTTCTGCGCCTGAGGGCGCGCTAATTTCAATCAGGGTTGGAGTCTGTCGGCTGAAGGCGGCATTTACTGCTTCTGCCAACTGGCCGGGTTGATCGATTCGGCATGCTTCGGCACCGAAGGCGCGGGCAAGGGCGACAAAATCCGGGGTATGCAGATTGACACCCTCCCGGGGGACCTTGGCCGCATCCATAAAGTCACGAATTTCTCCGTATCCGGCATTGTTCCATACCAGTATCGGCAATGGCAGTTGCTGTTCCACCGCAACCGCCAACTCACCCAGAGTAAACATCAGACCACCGTCACCAATCAGTGCGATCACATCGCGCTCACTGGATAGTTTGGCACCAATAGCTGCGGGCAGGGCAAAGCCAAGGGTACCGTAGCCTGTGGTACAGGTAACGTGGCTGCGCGGATGGTAGAGGGGCAGGGCGTGGTTGGTGTTATAGGCTAATTGGGTGGAGTCTGTCACCAGGATACCGTTTTCCGGCAGGGACGCTCGCAGCGCTTCCACCCAGGGGAAGCGCTCTTCGGAACCATCCCACCAGGCCTTACGGCAGTCCTGCAGTAATTGGGCTACCTCTTGTTCCGACTGCTCTTTCGCCTCTCCATTGCGTTGGACCAGGGCAGCATTTAATTGCTGCAAGCTCTCCGCGGCATCGGCGCAGATGGCGAGATCGGGGCTGGCGTTGCATACAAGTTGTGCAGTATCTATATCGATTCGGATTACTTGGCCGGAAAAGGCGTAATCTTCTCGAACCAAGTTGCGGTCCGTCTCGGAAAGTTCAGTGCCCACTGCCAATACGACATCCGCATTTTCCACCCGGTTGCGTACACAGTCAAAGCTCAGGTTGGCGCCACCGCACAGTGGGTGGCGTTCATCCACTACCCCTTTGGCGGCCAGTGACAGGAAAACCGGAGCGGCAATTTTCTCGGCAATTTGGGTGGCGGCTTCCCCTGCAGCCTGGGCGCCGCCACCCAAAAGAATGACCGGGCGCTGGGCACCCTGCAGCCAGTTGGCGGCAATAGTGATAGCGGTGCTATTGGCGCCTGGAGCTCTAGTGGCCGGAGCAGCGTGATAGTCCTCTAGTTGTCCGGGCATGGGGGCCGGGAACAGATCGATGGGAATCTCGATATGCACAGGACCCGGGCGGCTGGATTGCAGCAGCTGAAATGCCTTTGCCATCACCTCCGGCAACTGCTCGGCCTGGGTCAGGGTGTGTTGCCAGACACAAAAGCCACGGCTGGCGTCGCTCTGACGGGGCAGTTCGTGCAGGCGTCCGCGACTCATACCCAGGTCTTCGCGGCGATTCACTGCGGAGATAACCAACATGGGGATAGAGTCGGAGTAGGCCTGCGCCATGGCGGTGGCGGCATTGGTGAGGCCGGGGCCGGTGATTAAAAAACACACGCCCGGCTTGCCGCTGGCACGGGCAGAGCCGTCCGCCATAAAAGCGGCACCTTGTTCGTGGCGCGGAGTGATGTGTGTCAGGCCGCTGCCCGGCAAGTCGCGGTAGAGTTCGATGGTGTGTACACCGGGAATGCCGAAGACTTTTTCCACCTGGTATTCGCGCAGCAGATGCATCAGCACCTGGGCGCATGTGGGCGCAGAGGACATAACCACCGTTTTCCTTAGTCGTGTAAAAATGCAGTGAGCCTAGCGGCACACCAAATGCCACGCAAGCATCCGCAGACTCTGCACTTGCAGGATAAAAATCGCAGGAAAATTGAGATTACCCCCGTATCGCGACAGGAAACTTTGTACGGCAGTCGCGTTTTTGACCGCCCCTGGACCAGTGAGTGGGGGTGCGGTTTGACGAGTTGTTCGCGGAAAAATACCTTTGCGGCAGATCGGCAGATACACTGTGAACTAGAACAAGTGAGGAAGTCACACCATGGAAATCGATCAATGGCGCCGGGAGTACCTGCTAGGCGGTTTGCGCCGTGCTGAGCTGAAGCCGGCGCCGATAGCGCAATTCAGTCAATGGCTAGAAGAGGTTGTAAAGGCCGGGCTGCAGGACCCCACCGCTATGTGCCTCGCCACGGTAGATGCCGCGGGCCAGCCCTCCCAGCGAATTGTTTTATTGAAGGGGTTTGATGAGCGCGGTTTTGTGTTCTACACCAACCTGGAAAGTAAAAAAGCCAGGGAGATGGCACATAATCCCCGGGTTTCTCTGTTGTTTCCCTGGCACCCACTCGAGCGCCAAATAGTCGTAACCGGAGAAGTGGCCTCGGTTGCGAGGGAGGATGCAGAAGCATATTTCCAGTCTCGCCCTTTGGACAGCCAATTAGCGGCCTGGGCGTCTCGCCAAAGCCAGCCACTGTCCTCCCGGGAGGAACTGCAAACACAGTTTGAGGCAGTCAAAGCCCGTTACGCTGAGAGCCCAATCCCGATGCCGGACTTTTGGGGGGGGTACCGGGTAGCGCCCCTTGAGGTGGAGTTTTGGCAGGGGGGGGGCAATCGCCTTCACGACCGTTTCATTTACCGAGCCGATGACTGCGGCAATTGGTCGGTGGAGCGCCTGTCACCCTAGCCTTTATAACAATCCCCAAAGCCGAATACACTGGCACCGTGTGGGGAGTTGTGCTGCGCGCTGGACAGAGCTTGGGCAGGGCGCAAAGTATTTTTTGCTGTTGGCAGAGGTCATCTGGGCTTTGGCAATAGGGTGGCTATGGCGCTTCGATTTCCGCGACCGCGCCGGCTTCAACGGGAAGTTTTTTTCTCAATTCTTCTTCCTGTTGTCCCGGCACGGTGCGAATTTCAATCAGGATGCCAAAGGCCGGGTGGTCTATATAATGCAGCTTGCCGCTGCGCATGCGTCGCTCATGCTGCAAGCGGGCCACATGGGCAACGTAAAGGGGTTGCTCTGGCTCAGGGGCGCCGGGTTCGTATTCCCCGAAGGCGAGTTGCTTATTCCGCAGTGCAGGGCCGGTATGGGGGAGCTGGTTGTCCCCTTGATGGTTTGGAATGGTGGCTTCGGTGAATTCCATTGTATCCACGCGGGGGCGTTTGGGCAGTAGTATGCCCTCAGCCTCAGGTAGAAGAGAAAAATCACTCAACCACAGATCGGTGCTGAGGTGCAGGTAACGGGATACACTCAGAGTCACCGATCCTTCGAGCTGCCTGTAGCCTCGAAAATGGTCTCCGCCGTGGATCAGGACGGCCGGCGAATTGTGCTTCTGTTGCAGTACCTGGCGCCAGGCTTTATGGAACAGAATCCGCTCACCACCTTTGATCAATGCTGCTACCTTGTTATTCAACAGGGTGGGCACGGGAGATAAAAACAGGCTGGGGGCGGCTTCAATTTCTGTCTGAACTGTTTGTGCGGCTGTGGCGGCAGGTTGCTGGGCTTCACCATTGGAGAGGTTGCTGCCGAACAGGTTGCCGGCCTTGGGAGAGGCTATCAGGGAGAGGGTTTCCTCTACCTCGGGGGTTGCAGTTCGGGTGTCAAAGTCGACCCAGTGGGCAGGATATTGCAGCCGTAGAGAGGCCGGCCAGGATTCACCGCTGCGGGCCATTCCCTGGGAGCGCTCAAAAACAATCATTTCGACTTCGAAGGTGTTCCCGGCATAGTTGGCCGCCTGGGCTGCTGCAGCGGAGAAGACCAGGGCCAGAGTGGGAAAGAGGCATGTTATCCTTGTCGCGAGGTGACCACGGTTCATCATTCTGTTGTTTCCTGAAGCCTTGCTCGGCAGATTGTCGTGTACGGAGGTGATTCTGGCCGGGAGTTCCCCCCGTCGACCCACCACCTCACGGGTTGACGAATAGTATCACTGTGCCAGTCGGTCCAACACTGCGTCGATCTCCTGCAGCTTGCGCTCCGGATCCTCCTCGTCGAGGTTAAAATTGAAATGGTTGGCACCTGACAACTGGTAACGGCCGGGCTGGGTCTGCACCAGCTTCACCAAGGTGAGGGGGTCCACCTGGGTGGTGTCGGCAAATTCGATACGGCCGTGGGTTGAGGCGGCTTCCAGTTTGCGAATGCCCATCTTGTCCGCTTTCAGTTTGATTTCCGTGGTGCGGAACAGGTGCCTGACGGGCGCGGGCAGAAGGCCAAAGCGGTCGATCATCTCCACCTGCAGCTCTCTCAATTGCTGGCCATCGGCGGCATTGGCGATGCGTTTATACATCATCAGGCGGGTGTGCACATCCGAGAGATAGTCTTCGGGGATCAGTGCCGGTACCCGCAGGTTCACATCCACCGCGGGAGAGTCCAGGGGTTCATCGATATTTGGCGTGCGACCCTCGCGAATGGCTTGTACCGCACGATTGAGCATCTCCATATACAGGTTAAAGCCAACGCTCTGGATCTGCCCGCTCTGTTCTTCCCCCAGCAGCTCGCCGGCACCACGGAGTTCCAGGTCGTGGGTGGCCAGGGTGAAACCTGCCCCGAGGTCCTGGGCCTCGCTGATGGCCTCCAGGCGCATGACGGCATCACCGGTCATGGCGCGTTTATTCGGTGTAAGGAGGTAAGCATAGGCCTGGTGGTGGGAGCGCCCCACGCGGCCGCGCAATTGGTGCAGCTGGGCCAGACCGAACTTGTCAGCGCGCTCGATCAGGATGGTATTGGCTGTGGGCACATCAATGCCGGTTTCGATAATGGTGGTGCACACCAGCAGATTGAAGCGCTTGTGATAGAAGTCACTCATGACCTGCTCCAGTTCGCGCTCGCGCATCTGGCCGTGGCCGATACCGATACGGGCCTCGGGCACCAGTTGCTGCAGTTCCCGTGCAATCCGCTCAATACTCTTCACCGCGTTATGCAGGAAGTACACCTGACCACCGCGCAGGATTTCCCGCAGTATGGCCTCTTTTATCAGGGCATTGTCCCGCTCGCGCACGAAGGTTTTCACAGACAGGCGCCGGGCCGGAGGCGTAGCGATCATGGAGAGGTCGCGAATACCGGTCATGGCCATATTCAGGCTGCGCGGGATGGGGGTGGCGGTGAGGTTGAGGATATCCACCTCGGCGCGCAGGCTTTTGAGGCGTTCCTTCTGGCGCACCCCGAAGCGGTGCTCCTCGTCAATAATCAGCAGCCCCAGATTGTGAAAATCCAGGCCGCTTTGCAGCAATTTGTGGGTGCCCACCAGAATGTCCACCTTGCCGCCCGCCACTTTTTCCTTCACGCGCTCCACCTCTTTGCCGGAACGGAAGCGTGAGATCACCTCGATAGTGATGGGCCAGTCGGCAAAGCGGTCCTGGAAAGACTGAAAGTGTTGCTGGGCCAGCAGGGTGGTGGGCACCAGCATGGCCACCTGTTTGCCAGCGTGGGCGGCGACAAAAGCCGCGCGCATGGCCACCTCGGTCTTGCCGAAGCCCACATCACCGCACACCAAGCGGTCCATGGGCTTTTTCGACAGCATATCGCCCACCACGGCTTCAATGGCCTGCTGCTGGTCCGGAGTCTCCTCAAATGGGAAGGCAGCGGCGAACTCCCGGTAGGCCAGCTTTGGGTCGGCAAATGCATGGCCTACACGGGCCTCGCGGCGGGCATAGATGTCCAGCAACTCGGCGGCGGCATCGCGCACTTTCTCGGCGGCTTTGCGCTTGGCCTTCTGCCACTGTTCGCTGCCCATTTTGTGCAGGGGCGCCAGCGCCTCGTCGGCACCGGAGTAGCGGCTGATCAGATGCAGGCTGGCCACGGGGACGTAGAGCTTGGCCTTGTCGGCATATTCTAGAGTCAGGAACTCCGCCGGCTGGCCACCAATGTCAAGATGTTGCAGGCCGTGGTAGCGGCCCACGCCGTGGTCAATATGCACTACCGGGGCACCGATGCGCAGCTCCGCCAGATTCTTCACCGCGTTGTCCGCATCCTCCTTGGCCTTACTGCGGCGGCGTTGCTGCAGTACCCGCGCGCCAAACAGCTGTGGTTCCGCGATCAAGTTGATGGCGGGTTTGGTAAGCAACAGCCCCTGGTCCAGAGGGGCTACGGTGATACCAATGGGCGTATCGCTGTGAATAAACTCCTCCCAACTCGTAAAGGTGGGGGGGGTCAGGCGTATCCCGTTAAGTAATTCCAATAACGCCTCGCGACGCCCACCGCTTTCGGCACAAAAGAGCACCCGCCCGGAATACGTCATTAGGTAGCTTTCCAGGGCTGCCATCGGTTGCTCGGCTTTGCCGTCCACCGGCAGGGTAGGTGGCACCTGGGCGGCAAAATTGTAGTTGCCCTGATTTTCCGGCAGTGTTGCGGTCGAAAAGATAACTCTGGGCATGGACTTGAGGGCACCATTGAATTCATCGATATCGAGGAGGATTTGGCGGGGGTGCAGTATTGGGCGGGTCAGGTCACCGCGACGGCTTTCATAGCGGTTGCTGACCTCGTGCCAGAAACTCTCTATCGGAGCTTGGACATCTCCCTGTACAAACGCCTGGCTGTTTTCGGGCAGGTAGTCAAACAGGCTTGCGCAGTTGTTATCAAAAAACAGGGGCAGGTAGTACTCGACACCGGCAGGGGCAATACCGGCGCTGATATCCTGATAGATGGGTACCAGGCTTGGGTCGACTTGGAACTGCGTGTGCCAGTTCTGCAGGAAACCGGACAGGGCAGCTTTGTGCATGGGGAATTCCCGTGCCGGCAGCAGGTGAACGGTGCTCACACGATCCACGGTGCGCTGGGTTTCGGGGTCGAAGGTGCGCAGGGATTCAATTTCATCGTCGAACAGATCGATGCGATAGGGAAGGACACTGCCCATGGGAAATATATCCATCAGCGAGCCGCGTACGGCAAATTCGCCGTGCTCGTAGACGGTGTCCACACGGTGGTAGCCGGCCTGCTCCAGCAGGCGCCGCTGGGTATCGATAGCAAACGGCTGCCCCTCGCGCAGTACCAGCACATTGGCGGCCACGTAATCGCGCGGGGGCAGGCGGTGCAACAGGGTACTGACCGGCACGATTACGATGCCACTGCTCATCTGCGGCATCCGGTAGAGTGTGGCGAGGCGATCAGAGATAATGTCCTGGTGGGGCGAGAAAGTGTCGTAGGGAAGGATTTCCCAGTCTGGAAAATGGAAGATCTCAAAAACATTTTTCGCGCTGTCATCTCTCCGGGCTTTGTTAAAAAATTTCAGTTGCCCCTCTAAACGGTGCGCCTCCAGACTGTCGCGGGTGATCAGCAGTGTTGGGGTTTTGCTTTTGCGGGCTGCACTTAGCAGGGCGAGTGCAGCCGCTGCGCCGTGCAGTTGCCCCCAAAATTGTCGGTCGTGGGCATTGCGAAACCCGGGGGGTGTCAGGGGCTGTGAATCGGTCATCTTTCGTTTATATCCGCGCTTTCGTTTGCTGTGGTACAGGGGGCGGCTATTGTAGCTGCGAATGGTCAGTGCTGCAGAGGGTTTATCGGGCCGGTGCAATGAGCGCACTATCGGGCGACTGCGCAGCACACCGGCAGGGGGGGAGCCGCAAGGTAGTTTTACTACAGTTTTTGGGGTTTTTTACACTCGGTTGCGCTCTCACAGGTGAATATCGATAATGCGCAGCCATGCGGCCCGGGGCAGTTTCCGGGTCGTGGTTTCCTGCCTACCCAACACAATGCAGAGGTATCTGACAGTGATTCAGAAGCGACCGAAGCCCGCGGACTTTTTCAAGGACTGGAAGCAGCGCGAAGCGCTGGCGGAATCCATGATCCCGATGATCGGAAAACTCAACCGCGAGCGCAATGTCGGTATTTATATGTACGGCCGCAACCTGGTCAACCGCTCCGTGCTGAGTATTATGAAAGCACACCGGTTCGTACGCCAGGTAGAGGAGAATGAACTCTCTGAATTTGAAACCTTTCCGGTGCTGGAGGCTATCGGCAAGTTGGATCTGGGCCCCGTACATATCGACCTGGGTACCCTGACTAATAAGTTTATGCGGGATGATCGCGGTTTGCCTGTGGATCAGTTTGTGCGTGAAGAGCTGGCGGATGCGGCGGGTGCCGGCAAACCGCTGCCTGAGCCCAAGGATGTGGTGATCTACGGTTTTGGCCGTATTGGCCGTTTGGTGGCACGCCTGTTGATCGACAAGGCCGGCAGTGGTGATGTGCTGCGCCTGCGCGCTATTGTGCTGCGCAAGGGCAAGGCTCCGAACGACCTGGTCAAGCGCGCTTCTCTGCTGCGCCGCGACTCGGTGCACGGCGCTTTCCAGGGCACTATTCGTGTGGATGAGGAGACCAGTTCCCTGATCTGCAATGGCAATGAGATCAAAATTGTCTATGCCAGCGCTCCGCAGGAGGTGAATTACACCGACTACGGTATCCACGACGCCATTGTGGTGGACAGTACCGGCGCGTGGCGCGATGAAGAGGGCCTGAGCCAGCATCTGGCGTGTCCCGGTGTTTCCAAGGTTATCCTTACTGCACCGGGGAAAGGTGAGATCAAGAATATCGTTTACGGCATCAATAACACTGATATCAAGCCGGAAGACAAGGTGCTCTCTGCAGCTTCCTGCACCACCAATGCCATAGTGCCGGTATTGAAAGCAATCATGGATGGATACGGGGTAGAGCACGGTCATGTGGAAACCGTTCACGCCTACACCAACGATCAGAACCTGATCGACAATTACCACAAGGGCGAGCGCCGCGGGCGCGCTGCAGCATTGAATATGGTGCTGACCGAGACCGGTGCGGCCAAAGCGGTAGCCAAGGCGTTACCCGAGCTGAAGGGCAGGCTCACCGGCAATGCGATTCGCGTTCCAACCCCGAATGTTTCCATGGCGATTCTCAACCTGAACCTGGGCCAGGAGACCAGCAAGGAACAGCTCAATGAATATATGCGCGAAGTGGCTCTGCACTCGCCGCTGCGCCAGCAGATCGATTACACCAACTCCCCGGAAGTGGTGTCCAGTGACTTTGTAGGCTCCCGCCGCGCCTGCGTATTCGACTCCAATGCGACTATCGTGGACGGCAAGAACGCAGTGCTTTACTGCTGGTATGACAACGAGTTTGGCTACAGTTGTCAGGTGGTGCGCTGCCTGGAAGATATGGCGGGTGTTCGGTACAAGTTGTTTCCCAAGCGGGATTAAGCCACTGCCTGCCTGTCCCTTGTGGGCCTGCGAAATGCCTGGCGGGTCACAAGGGCTTCTGGCAAAACGCTACAAACCCCTGTTTTTCCAGTAAAAAATTTTCCATTTCGATGCCACTTTGGGGACTTCCAGACTGGTAAAGCCCCTGTCCCAACTTTATAATGCGCGCGATTTTGCGGGGCGACTGTGCGCCGAAGTTAGCGTGCGCAAACCAGAGTTAGCTTCCTTCCCCCCGGTCTACGGGTGAAACGGTGTAAGCCCCCGCAGCGCGGAATTCCACAATATGACTTATCGGTCCGAGTTTGGCTGAAGCACAGAATGAATCTGGACTGGCAGTTGTATTGCACTTTTTCAAACTAGAAACTTAGGCATAGGCGTATGAGAAAGATCCGTCGGGGATTGGACTTACCCATATCCGGCGCGCCCGAGCAGGTCATCCACGATGGACCTGCGCTCAAGACCGTTGCTGTGCTCGGCCCCGATTACCACGGGATGAAGCCGACCATGGCAGTGGCTGAAGGGGATCGCGTCAAACTTGGCCAGCTATTGTTTAGTGACAAAAAAACCGAGGGCGTACGTTACACAGCGCCTGCTGCGGGTCGTATTGTTGCTATCAATCGCGGTGCCCGCCGCGTACTGCAGTCTGTCGTGATTGGGATAGAGGGCGATGCAGCGGAACAGTTCCAAAGTTATAGGGCAGACAAGCTGTCCGGCCTGGCGCGTGCGCAGGTCGTGGAGAATCTGGTTGCGTCCGGCCTGTGGACCGCGTTGCGCACCCGCCCGTTCAGCCGCGTCCCCGCCCTGGACGCCGAGCCGGTTGCAGTATTTATCAATGCGATGGATACCCATCCCCTGGCTGCCAATCCGCAAGTGGTGATTGCCGAGAACCGCACTGCTTTTTCCCAGGGTGTGGAGGTGCTGTCCAAGCTGGCGGACATCACCTACGTCTGTAGCGCCCCCGATGGGGATACCCCGGTAGCGGATACGCAGGCGATCCGCCGGGCAGTGTTTGCCGGCCCCCATCCGGCCGGTCTTTCCGGTACCCATATCCACTACCTGTGTCCGGTATCCGCCAACCGCAGCGTGTTCACCATCAATTACCAGGATGTGATCGCCGTGGGTAAACTCTTTGCCACTGGCCAACTGTGCACAGACCGTGTGATTTCCCTGGCGGGTCCCCAGGCCAGACAACCGCGCCTGCTGCGCACTCGTATCGGAGCCAGCCTGGTGGAGCTGACTGCCGGTGAACTGAAAGGCACTGACGACCGCATTATCTCCGGATCTGTGTTTGGTGGCCGCACTGCGTCAGGGCCATTGGCCTACCTGGGCCGATATCACAACCAGGTCTCGATTCTTGAGGAGGGTCATGAGCGCCCGTTCCTGCACTACCTGCGTGCTGGCAACAAGCGCTTTTCGGTATTCCCAATCTACCTGTCACGCCTGTTCAGGCACAAACTGTTCAATTTTACTACCAGTACCAACGGCTCCGAGCGCGCTATGGTTCCGATCGGTACCTATGAAAAAGTCATGCCGCTGGATGTTTTGCCAACCCAACTGCTGCGCACACTGATCGTAGGTGATACGGCGATGGCCCAGAAGCTGGGTGCGCTGGAGCTGGATGAAGAGGATCTGGCGCTGTGTACCTTCGTATGTCCAGGTAAGTATGAATACGGCCCCATTTTGCGGGACAACCTGACTCGTATTGAGAAGGAGGGTTGAGTATGTTGCGTAAATTCCTTGACGCTATCGAGCCGCAGTTCCACAAAGGCGGTCGGTTCGAGAAGCTCTATGTCCTCTATGAGGCGATTGATACCGGCTTGTTCCAGCCGTCCTCAACAACCCATACAACTTCCCATGTGCGCGACGGTATCGACCTGAAACGCATCATGATCACCGTGTGGGCCTGTGCCATGATCCCGGCCTTCTACGGCATGTGGAATATCGGTTTCCAGGCCAATACCATTCTCGCAGGCATGACCAATCCAGAGCTGTCTGGTTGGCGCCAAGGGATTATTGGTGCTCTGACCGCTTATAACCCGGCGAGCCTGTGGGACAACTTTGTCTACGGTGCCATGTATTTCCTGCCTATCTATGCGGTCACTTTTGTTGTGGGCGGCATTTGGGAGGTGCTGTTTGCCGCAGTGCGCGGCCATGAAGTGAACGAAGGTTTTTTCGTAACTTCCATTCTGTTCGCCCTCACCTGTCCGCCGGATCTGCCCCTGTGGATGGTGGCTATGGGTATCAGTTTTGGTGTGGTCATCGGCAAGGAAGTCTTTGGCGGTACTGGCAAGAACTTCCTCAATCCGGCCCTAACCGGCCGCGCATTTGTGTTTTTTGCCTACCCCGCGGCCATGTCCGGTGATGCTGTATGGACTGCCGTAGACGGTTATACCGGTGCGACCGCATTGTCGATGATGGCCAGTGAAGGCATCCAGAACCATATGGTCAATGCGGCCGCTGGCCAGCTGACCTGGTTCGATGCCTTCTTCGGCAAGATGCACGGCTCCATCGGTGAGACTTCCACCCTGGCCATACTGGTTGCCGGTGTGATCCTGCTCGGCATGAAGATTGCCAGCTGGCGCATTGTGGCCGGTACCCTACTGGGCATGATGGCCACCGCCTTTCTGTTCAACCTCGTCGGTTCAGAATCCAACCCGATGTTCCAGGTGCCCTGGTACTGGCACCTGGTCGTGGGCGGCTTTGCCTTCGGCCTGATCTTTATGACTACCGACCCGGTGTCCGCTGCCATGACCAATATTGGCCGCTGGTGGTACGGCATCCTGATCGGGGTGATGGTGGTGCTGATACGGGTTGTAAACCCTGCCTTTCCGGAAGGCATGATGCTGGCGATCCTGTTCGCCAACCTGTTCGCTCCGCTGTTTGACCACTTTGTGGTGCAGTCCAATATCAAACGGAGGTTGGCGCGTGGCTAATAAAGATTCCGTAAAGGGGACGCTGATTGTCGCCCTGGTAATGTGCCTGGTGTGCTCCGTGGTGGTTTCCACCGCCGCTGTTTTGCTCAAACCCGCCCAGCAGGCCAATGCTGAACTGGATATGAGGCGCAACGTCCTGCTTGCCGGAGGACTGCTGAAGAATTCACACGCAAGCAGGGCAGAGGTCGAGAAGGCTTTTGCCGATGTGCAGGTCAGGTATGTCGACTTGGATACCGGCAAGTTTACCGACCAGGCGCCAGCCGGGGGCAGTGGTCGCGCTGCGGCCAAGGTCGCCTCTGCGAGCGAGCGGCTGCCGGCAGACGAGGATACCGCTAAGATCATCCGCCGGGAAAATATCAAGGAGGTTTACCTGGTAGAGAAAGCTGGCAGGCTCGATAAGGTCATCCTGCCCGTGCGCGGTTACGGCCTGTGGGGTACTCTGTACGGCTTTCTCGCTTTGCAGAGTGATCTGGATACCGTAGCGGGCCTGGGCTTCTACGAGCATAAGGAGACCCCCGGGCTCGGTGGCGAAGTGGATAATCCCAACTGGAAGGCTCTGTGGGTTGGCAAGAAAGTCTTCGATAGCCAGGGCAATGTCGACATCCAGGTGATCAAAGGGCAGGTGAACCCCAATAGCCCTGATGCGGTGCACGAAGTGGACGGCTTGTCCGGTGCAACGCTCACCAGCAGGGGCGTGGATAACCTGGTGAATTTCTGGCTGGGGAATCAGGGATTCGGTCCCTTCCTGAAAAATCTGAAAGCAGGGGAGGCATAAGCATGAAAGTCAAAGACACTCTGCTCGAGCCCATTTTTAACAACAACCCGATCGCGTTGCAGATCCTGGGTATCTGTTCTGCACTGGCCGTAACCAGTTCGCTGCAAGCCACCCTGGTCATGTGTATTGCGCTTACCTCGGTTGTGGCCTGTTCCAACGTTGCGGTCTCCCTGATCCGCAACCAGATTCCCAACAGTATCCGCATTATCGTGCAGATGACAGTGATCGCGTCTCTGGTCATTCTGGTTGATCAGGTGATCAAGGCGCTGGCGTATGACATCTCCAAACAATTGTCGGTGTTTGTTGGCCTGATTATTACCAACTGTATTGTGATGGGGCGCGCAGAAGCCTTCGCCATGAAAAACCCGCCACTGCCCAGCTTCTTCGACGGCCTTGGCAATGGCTTGGGCTACAGCGTGATTCTCATTGGTCTGGCCTTTATTCGCGAACTCTTTGGTGCGGGCAAACTGTTTGGTGTGGATATCCTGTACACCGTCAGCAACGGTGGCTGGTATGTCCCCAACGGTCTGCTGCTGTTGCCACCCAGTGCGTTTTTCCTGATCGGTCTGTTTATCTGGGCGATTCGCGCCTGGAAGCCCGCTCAGGTGGAGCAGGACGAATTCAGGATTGCGCCCAATACCCAGGCGCAGGAGGTTTAATTCGTGGAACATTATATCTCTTTGATTATCCGCGCCGTTTTTGTCGAAAATATGGCGCTGGCTTTCTTTCTCGGCATGTGTACCTTCCTGGCTGTATCGAAGAAGATTGAAGCCGCGATTGGATTGGGGGTGGCGGTGATCGTGGTACTGACCCTGACAGTACCGGTGAATAACCTGATCTACACCTACCTGTTGAAAGACGGTGCGCTGGCCTGGGCCGGTTATCCGGATGTGGATCTGAGCTTCCTTGGCTTGTTGTCTTATATCGGTGTGATCGCAGCGCTGGTACAGATTCTGGAAATGTTTCTGGATAAGTATGTACCGGCACTGTACAACGCCCTGGGTGTCTTTCTGCCGCTGATTACCGTGAACTGTGCCATCCTGGGGGCTTCCCTGTTCATGGTGGAGCGCGAGTATGCGTTTGGGGAGAGTGTTGCCTATGGCTTCGGTGCCGGCCTCGGCTGGGCCCTGGCGATTACCGCGCTGGCGGGTATTCGCGAGAAGCTGAAGTACAGCGACGTACCGGATGGCCTGAAGGGCCTGGGCATCACCTTCGTAACGGTTGGTTTGATGTCCCTGGGCTTTATGTCCTTCGGCGGCATCGACATCTGAGCGGGGTGAAGCAATCATATGAACAGTATTGAAATTATCCTCGGCGTGGCGATGTTTACCGTTATCGTTCTGGTGCTGGTAGCGGTGATCCTTGTAGCCCGCTCGCGCCTGGTAAACACCGGCAACGTCAATATTCTGGTCAACGGCGAAAAGAGCCTGACCGTGCCTGCGGGTGGTAAACTGCTGCAAACCCTGGCGGCCAACAACCTGTTTCTGGCCTCTGCCTGTGGCGGTGGTGGCAGCTGTGCGCAGTGTGTGTGCAAAGTCATCTCCGGTGGGGGGGATATGCTGCCCACTGAAGCAGCACACTTTACCCCGCGCGATGCCAAAGAGGGCAAGCGCCTGTCCTGTCAGGTTGCGGTGAAACAGGATATGACAATCGAAGTGCCCGAAGAGGTGTTTGGTGTGAAGCAGTGGGAGTGCACTGTGGAATCCAACCCGAATGTGGCCACTTTTATCAAGGAACTCACCCTGCGCCTGCCCGAAGGTGAAAATGTCGACTTCCGTGCAGGTGGTTACGTACAGCTGGAGGCGCCGCCCCACTATGTGAAATTCGCCGATTTCGATGTGGAAGAACAGTACCGCGGTGACTGGGAGCACTTCGGCTTCTTCAAACTGGAATCCAAGGTGACAGAGCCTGTTGTGCGTGCCTACTCCATGGCCAACTATCCGGAAGAGAAGGGGGTTGTGAAGTTCAACATCCGTATCGCCACCCCGCCGCCGCGCACCGAAGGCATACCACCGGGTCAGATGTCTTCCTACGTGTTCAGCCTGAAGCCTGGTGACAAGATCAAGGTGTACGGACCCTTCGGGGAGTTCTTTGCCAAGGACACCGATAACGAGATGGTTTTTATTGGTGGTGGTGCCGGTATGGCGCCCATGCGCTCGCACATTTTCGACCAGCTCAAGCGCCTAAACTCCAAGCGCAAGATCAGCTTCTGGTACGGCGCCCGCTCCCTGCGGGAGATGTTCTACGAAGGAGACTACAACGGCCTGGCCTCCGAGTTCGATAACTTCCAGTGGCATGTGGCGCTGTCGGACCCGCAGCCGGAAGACAACTGGAGCGGTTACATAGGGTTCATTCACAACGTGGTCTATGAAAATTACCTGAAGGACCACCCGGCTCCGGAAGACTGCGAGTACTATATGTGTGGACCGCCTATGATGAACGCGGCAGTGATCAATATGCTAAAAGACTTGGGCGTTGAGGATGAAAATATTCTCCTCGACGATTTCGGCGGTTGATCGGATCGCGTGGTTTGCTAAACGCAATCAAAATCCCGAAAAAAATTAAAACAGGGCTCGATCTTGCGGCCCTGTTTTTACTTTGTGTAGCTGTTCTTCTTTCTGCCTGCACCCGGAAATCAGAGACTTGGCAGCTCAGTGGCCCCACAATGGGGACCAGTTATCACATCACCATGGTGGATATACGCAGAGGGGCAAATCGAGCCAAATTGCAGGCACTGATCGACAGTGAGCTGCACCAGGTCAACCAGGTTATGTCCACCTACATCGATAATTCCGAGTTGATGCGCTTCAATCGGAGCCCTGTGGGTCAGGCCATACCAGTGAGCAAGCCGCTTGCGGATGTTGTGGAGATGTCTCTGGATATCTACCGACGCAGTGACGGCGCCTTTGAGGTCACGGTTGGCCCCCTGGTCAATTTATGGGGATTTGGCCCCCAGCCGGAACCAGAGAAGATTCCCTCCGAGACAGACATTGCCCGCTTGCAGCAGATCGTGGGTTCCGATGCTCTAAAAATGACTCGTGAGCCGGATACCCTCACTCGAGAGCGCCCGGTGGAAATAGACCTATCGGCCATTGCCAAAGGGTATGGGGTCGATCGGATTGCGCTGCTTCTGGAACAGCGGGGCATTCGCAACTATCTGGTCGAGATTGGCGGTGAACTGCGTACCCTGGGTAAGAATCCAAAAGGTAGAATCTGGCGAATCGGCATCGAGGCGCCTGACTCCATAGAGCAAATCGTTCAGCAGTCTATTGGTGTCAGTGGCAAAGGGGTAGCGACCAGCGGTGATTACCGCAATTACTACGAACGCGGAGGTGTGCGCTATGCACACAGCATAGATCCCCGTACCGGGCGCCCGTTACAGCACAGGCTTGCATCTGTGACCGTTGTTGCCGATAGCTGTGCCGAGGCCGACGGCCTTGCAACGGCTCTGAATGTGCTGGGTGATGAAGCGGGGATGGCTTTGGCTGAGCGCGAAAATCTGGCTGTTTTTATGTTGGTAAAAACTGACAAGGGGTTTGAACAGCGGTACAGCGCCGCTTTTGCCCCTTATCTGGAGAAGTCTGAGTGATGACGGTGTTTATCTTTGCCTTTGTTGTCATGTTACTGGTTGTCGCAGGGATGGCGGTAGGCGCCATGGTGCAGAAAAAACCGTTAAAAGGATCCTGCGGTGGACTCAACACTATCGGTATGAAACAGAACTGTGCTATCTGCGGTGGTGATGATGAAGCGTGTGAGAAAGAACAAAAACGTCAACGAAATAAAGTCGCTGTAGAGGATATTGCTTACGATGCTACCAACCGCAGGTAAGCCTTGTATTCTATCTGCGAATTTTTGTTTTTACCAAAGTAACGTTCAGTGAATGGAAAGCATCCCTGCTCCAGAGGCTGGAAATGCACAATTAAGGGGTTAAATGGCAGAGCAAAAATTTGATCTGGTTGTTATTGGTTCCGGCCCTGCTGGAGAAGCCGCTGCAATGAGCGCTGCCAAGCAAGGAATGCGTGTGGCGGTGATCGAAAAACGCCAGGTGGTTGGCGGCAACTGTACCCACAAGGGTACTATCCCTTCCAAGGCGCTGCGCCACTCAGTAAAACAGCTCATGCGCTACAACACACAAAGTGTATTTCGCGCACTGGGTGAACCGCGCCGGCTTACTTTTCCCCAGGTGATGCAAACGGTCAACAAAGTCATTTCCTATCAAGTGGAAATGCATACCTCTTTATATGCGCGCAACCGGGTTGAGCTGATTGTGGGGGAGGCCAGTTTCCACAATGCCAACAGCTTGGATGTGCAGTTGCCAGATGGTGCTACGGAAAGTGTCACTGCAAAAAAATTCATCATCGCCACTGGCTCGCGCCCGTATCATCCGGCGGATGTGGATTTCGGGCACGAGCGTGTATACGACAGTGATACCATTTTGGATATGCAGCACACCCCACACTCTATTATGATCTATGGAGCAGGGGTGATCGGTTGCGAATATGCCTCTATTTTTGCCGGCCTGGGAGTCAAGGTTGACTTGATCAATACCCGTAGCAGCCTGCTGGAATTCCTTGATGACGAAATCTCTGATGCCCTGAGCTATCATCTGCGCGATATGGGAGTGACTGTCCGTCACCGGGAAGAATATGCGCGGGTACTGCCCAATGCGCAGGGGGTGATTATGGAGATGCAGTCCGGCAAGCGTATCCACGCCGATGCACTGCTCTGGTGTAACGGTCGTACCGGTAATACCAGCAGTTTGGGTCTGGATAATGTTGGTTTGGAAGCCAATCACCGCGGTCAGCTGAGCGTAGATGATTATTACTGTACTGAGGTGGAAAATATTTACGCGGTAGGAGATGTGATTGGCTGGCCCAGTCTTGCCAGTGCCTCCTATGATCAAGGCCGTGCTGTGGCGGCAGCCATTGCCGGGCGCGGCCACCGTGTTGTCGAAGACGCACCCACCGGTATCTATACCCTACCGGAAATCTCTTCCGTGGGTAAAACAGAATCCGAGTTGACCGCCGCCAAGGTGCCCTACGAGGTGGGCCGTGCACTTTTCAAGCACACTGCGCGCGCACAGATTTCCGGTGAGCGTGTGGGTATGCTCAAGATCCTGTTCCACATCAAAACCCGCGAAATCCTCGGGATTCACTGTTTCGGTGCCGAAGCTGCAGAAATTGTGCATATCGGTCAGGCGGTTATGAAGCAGCCTGCAGAAAATAATACGATCGATTACTTCGTCAATACCACGTTCAACTATCCCACGATGGCGGAGGCATACCGCAGTGCCGCTCTGGATGGACTTAACCGGGTTGCACGATTATGACAGAACCCTCACCGAGTGAATTTCGGGAGCTGGTCAAGGGGTTTTTTGAGCAAATTCCTTTTAACCAGCAAATTGGACTTGAAATGCAGTCCCTGGACCTGGAAGCCCTCACACTTTCTGCAGGTTTTGCATTGCACCCACAACTCATCGGTAATATCTGGAAAAACATTTTACACGGCGGTGTTATCGCCACGGCTCTGGATACCGTTGGCGGCCTCACCGCTATGGTGGCCGCCTATCAGCGTTTGGGAGATTTGTCCTGGGAGGAAAAGGTGGATCGCCTTTCGAAACTCGGCACTGTGGATATGCGGGTGGATTACCTGAAACCGGGCAGGGGCCAGCATTTTCTCTGTGAAGGCGCCATTCTCCGCACAGGTAAAAAACTGGTGGTTACCCGTATGGAGCTGCGCAATGATATGGATATGTTGATCGCCACCGGGACTGCCACTTATCTCTACTAGCGGAACTGGGAGGAAAGGTACAGGCAGGCGCCCATATAAAATACAGGAATGCCTGGCAACAACAGGTTATCAGCTATCTTCAGGGTTCCCCGGAAGAGATAACTGGTTGCGATAAAAGAGAGAAGGACATCCAATAAACTGAGCTGGCAGCCAATAGCTATTGATCCGAACCGTGAAGGGCTAATAACAATAAGCTTAATTTATTGGCCGTTAAAATCACTCAGGGGTTATTTTTTGTGGGCCAAGTCACGGGATTCCAAAACAGTTCCAGTTGCCCCTGAATAAGATATCTTGTGACCACCCTGGTGCACTCTATTGGCGGTGTATTGCTACTGGTGTTGTTATAACTAAATTTCAATAGAAAGGGATCGAGCAATAAATTTTTGGAAGTATATGAATATGATATGACGTAACAATAATAATAGAGGAAACTTCTAATGAAATCCTTAATGAATAATAGGTTGCGAATAAAATCCTGGTTTTTGAGTCTGTTATTTTTCCCTTCTGTCCTGCTTTCCCATAACCTGCTTGCCCTCGAAGAGATTGAAGAGAGTCAAAAAGCGCTTCGCTGTGGTACGGAGCACCCAACGGAACAAGAGGCAGTATTGCAGGAGAGTTATTTTAGAATGATGAACGGTGCGTTGCGCAATTATGTTCATCGCCAGGCTGGTCTGGTAGGGGTGAACGTGCATTTTCATGTAATCACAGACACCTTCGGAAATGGTTCCCTGTCTCTCCTTGAAATCAACAACCAAATGAGCGTATTGAATGCCGCATTTTCTGCAACACCTTTCAGTTTCAACCTGGCATCGGTGACAACCACAGCAAATAATAGTTGGTACCAAGTCGCACCCAGTACCAGTGCCGAATTCCAGATGAAGTCGGCGCTACGCGTAGGAGGCGCCGCAGATTTAAATATTTACACGGCGAATATCGGTGGTGGTTTGTTGGGATGGGCAACCTTTCCCAGCAGTTATGCCTCAAATCCCATTAATGATGGCGTGGTTATTTTGACGGAGTCCCTGCCGGGTGGCAGTGCCTCACCCTACAACGAGGGGGATATCCTGGTTCATGAAGTCGGACATTGGGTGGGGTTGTACCATACCTTTCAGGGTGGCTGCAGCAGCCCGGGAGACTTTGTCGCAGATACGCCGGCGGAAAGCTCTCCGTCCCGCGGATGTCCGGTGGGACGGGACTCCTGCCAGGGACCTGGATTTCCAGGCGTGGACCCGATCCACAACTACATGAATTACACCGATAATGCCTGTATGTTCCAATTTACCTCGGGCCAATCAACCCGTGCTGACCAGCAGAGTAGCTTTTACCGGGGTCTTTAGAGCCTGTTCCCGAAGGGCAACCGTTTTTTTCAGGAGGCAGGGAGCTATTTCACGCCCCCGGCTTTAAAGAAGCCGGGGGCGTGCAGAATCTCAATCGCACCAAGGTGCATGAGTGTTGCCATATTTGAGTGGAGACGAAAGCGCACCAGGTGCTCTAAGGCAGTGCAGTCACTTGCAAAATAGAAAATCCCATACAAGTGAAGGCGCTTTCGGGTGAGACAGGAGGGTTTCCTAAATGGCAACCTCCTGGATTTCAATGGCGGCGATACGCTTGCCTTCTTCAGCAGACTTCTGGAATTCCTCAATCTGGTCAAAGTTCATGTAGCGATAGATCTCGCCGGCCATAGAGTTGATGTTTTTCGCATACGCCTGATACTCCTCCAGAGTGGGCAGTCTGCCGAGAATGGCACCCACTGAGGCAAGTTCTGCAGAAGTGAGGTAGACATTGGCACCGTCGCCCAGGCGGTTGGGAAAATTGCGGGTGGAGGTGGACAGTACCGTGCTGTTTGGTGCTACGCGGGCCTGGTTACCCATACACAGGGAGCATCCGGGCATTTCGGTGCGGGCACCGGAAGCGCCATAAATGTTGTAGTAGCCTTCTTCCATCAGCTGGTGTTCATCCATTTTGGTAGGCGGTGCAATCCACATGCGGGTAGCAATGCCACCCTTGTGCTGTTCCAGGAGTTTACCCGCAGCGCGGAAGTGGCCGATATTGGTCATACAGGAGCCAATAAATACCTCATCCACCTTATCGCCAGCCACCTCGGATAACAATCGGGCGTCATCCGGGTCGTTCGGCGCACAGACGATGGGTTCATGGATTTCTGCCAGATCAATTTCGATCACCTCAAGATATTCGGCATTGGCATCCGCTTGCATCAGGCTCGGGGCGGCAAGCCACGCTTCCATAGCGCGAGCGCGGCGCTCCAGGGTGCGTTTGGAGCCATAACCCTCGGCAATCATCCAGCGCAACAGGGTGATGTTGGAACGCAGATATTCGGCGATGGTGTCTTCAGACAGCTTGATGGTACACCCGGCTGCAGAGCGCTCGGCAGAGGCATCGGATAGCTCGAAGGCCTGCTCAACAGTCAGATTTTCCAGCCCTTCGATCTCAAGAATGCGGCCAGAGAAGATATTCTTCTTGCCTTTTTTCTCTACGGTCAACAGGCCTTGCTTGATGGCATAGTAGGGAATGGCATGCACCAGGTCGCGCAGGGTGATGCCGGGTTGCATTTCACCCTTGAAACGCACCAGTACAGATTCGGGCATATCCAGGGGCATGACACCGGTGGCCGCCGCGAAGGCCACCAGTCCGGAACCGGCAGGGAAAGAGATCCCCATGGGAAAACGGGTGTGGGAATCACCACCAGTACCCACGGTGTCGGGCAACAGCATCCGGTTCAGCCAGCTGTGGATAATGCCGTCTGCCGGGCGCAGGGAAACGCCGCCGCGGTTCATAATAAAGTCCGGCAGGGTGTGTTGTGTGTCGATGTCAACGGGTTTGGGGTAGGCTGCGGTATGACAAAAGGATTGCATGACCAGATCGGCGGAAAAGCCGAGACAGGCCAAGTCTTTCAGTTCATCCCGGGTCATGGGGCCGGTGGTGTCCTGAGAGCCCACGGTAGTCATTCTGGGTTCGCAATAGGTACCCGGGCGAACCCCCGCCATACCACAGGCTTTGCCGACCATCTTCTGTGCCAGTGTGAAGCCCTTGCCTGTATCGACCGGCTGTTTGGGCTTTCGGAACAGGTCAGAGGGGGGCAGGCCCAGAGATTCCCGTGCTTTACCGGTGAGGCCGCGACCGATAATCAGATTGATACGGCCACCGGCCTGAACCTCGTCGAGCAGAACCTCGGATTTTAATTGGAATTCGGACAGTACTTGGCCATCTTCGGAGAGAATTTTTCCCTCATAAGGACGGATTTCAATTACATCGCCCATGCCCAGGGCATCAACCGGTGCTTCGAATACCAACGCTCCGGCATCTTCCATGGTGTTGTAGAAGATGGGGGCAACTTTACTGCCGATACAGATCCCCCCCCCTTTTTTATTGGGCACGCCGGGTATCTCTTCGCCAAAGTACCATAACACGGAGTTGGTGGCAGATTTACGCGAGGAGCCGGTGCCGACGACATCGCCGACAAAGGCAACAGGAAGGCCTTTGGCTTTCACCGCCTCGATTTGTTGCAAAGGGCCTACGGCTCCGGGTTCTTGCGGCTTCAGGCCATCGCGCTGCATTTTGTACATGGCGAGTGCATGCAGGGGGATATCCGGGCGCGACCAGGCATCGGGCGCCGGGGACAAATCATCGGTGTTGGTCTCCCCGGTTACCTTGAATACTGCCACCTTGATGCTTTCTGGCACCTTGTTGCGCTTGGCAAACCACTCGGCGTCGGCCCAGGATTGCAGGACCGCCCTGGCATTTTCATTGCCGGCCTTGGCTTTTTCTTCCACATCGTGGAAAGCATCGAACATCAGCAGCGTACCTTTCAACTGCTCGGCAGCCAGCCCGCCCAAATCCTTGTCGTCCAGCAATTCAACCAGGGTGGCGATATTGTAGCCACCCAACATTTGACCAAGCAGCTCTACCGCCTGTTTGCGATCGATCAGAGAGGAGTCTGCTTCGCCTTTGATAATGGCAGAGAGGAAACCGGCCTTGACATAAGCGGCCTCGTCAACACCCGGCGGTACGCGGTGGGTGAGCAATTCAACCAGTTCCTGTTCTTTGCCCTCAGGCGGGGCTTTGAGCAACTCAACCAGGCCGGCTACCTGCTCGGCGTCCAGTGGCTTTGGTGGGATACCCTGTTCGGCGCGTTCTGCGACGTGTTTGAGGTAGGCTTCGAGCACGGATACGTCCCTCTTCATATATGGAGTGGCACCAACAGCGGGTGGCATTCCCGGTCTATGCACGGGTTCTCGGGATTTTTTCGAGGCCGCTGAAGGCGGGGTGGCGAATACTACAGGAAAGTCTTACTACTGTTAAGTTTATCGAAAAATCAATAATTTAGGCAAATTCTGGCTATAGGCACGGTGAATGTTGGTGGTCCACTGGCCGGAGTTTCCCCCCTTTTCTTGATGACCGAAACGCAATAGTCTACCTGCAACTTTCACTCGGGCCGATGTGGCTGGAGTGGATCAAACTGGGTATTCGATGTACAGAAAAATTCGCACCCCCTGTATTGGGGTCTGTTCAACTGGTATTGGTGACGAGGTATGCCGCGGGTGCAAACGTTTTGCCCATGAAGTCATCGATTGGAACGCCTATACCGAGGAGCAGCGCCGTATCATTGCACAGCGGCGCGAAGGCTACTTGGCCAGTGCGGTACGCAGCCAGTTGGAAATTGTAGATCAGCCGCTGTTGCTGGCTCAGTTGAAACATCAGCAGATTCGTTTTGACGATCGCCAAAATCCTTACTGTTGGGTGTTTGAACTATTGCGTGCAGGAGCAAGCCAGATTGCCAATCCACGGGAGTATGGGGTAAGCCCTACAAACCAGGCCCGGGGCTTATCCCTTGAGGAAATTCGCCAGCGTATTGATGAGGATTTTTATGCCTTGTCGGTTTCCTACTACCAGCGCTATGTATCCCCGGGGATAGTGGAGGGCTGACTATGTCCGGATATTTCTCTTAGCACCAAGTCTCTTTTGACAGTGTTGCCGAAAAGCGGTGACAAACTTGCACAGGAATTGCGCTTTTTTATCGCTGTTCTCTCAGGAACACCCTGAGTGCAGGCAGGAAAGCTTCAGAGGCCAACCCCAGATCCCGCCGCTGGCGACGGCGGCTCGGGCTGGGTTGATGATCAATACGGGTAAAGTTGGGTAGTTGTCCAGCACTATTGGCCTGGATTAAAACCGGCATGGATGAATACCCGACCTGCCGATAGGCATCTTCCTGTTCTTTTTCTTGCCCATAGAAAATTTCCGCCACCTGCAGGTTGGGGCGGCTCTGAACCTGCACCTGGCGAAGATCCTCTTGCTGGCTCTTATGCAAGCCAGCAAGCAGCTGCCGCTGGTATTGTATGCCCGGATCGGAGCCCGCTGGATCCAGTTGCACCAGTTTTTTCTCGCACCAGCCCACGGTCACTTTTCGGATTGATTTACGCGCCTTTATCCAGGACAGGGCGATGGCATCTGGGCGATTGGGGCAGAGGAGTATCAGCCGATAGCATTGGCGCAGATGGGCGCGGGGGTGGCCGGATTGTGTCAGCACTTCCCGTACACTGCGGTCGCGCTCTGCCACCGGGCGTTCTTCCAGGGCTGCTCTGAAGCTTGAAATAGCGTTGTAAAATGCTTTTTTTTGCGCATTGAACTGCTGTGCGAGGGAAAGGGTTTTACTCGGTACTGCAAGCAATCCTGGGATTTGCAAAGTGACACGAGCGTCACTACCAGAGCCCATGGGCTCTAAGTAATCCAGTTGCGCGTACAAGGCGCCTGTCAACGAAAAGGGCTGCTCAAAGCTTTTACCGAGAGCCAGAGAGGCATCCTGGGCAAACCCGGGTTGCAGCAGGTAGTGCTGCCAGGGTTTGCCTGCGGCTTGCAACTGTTCCAGGGACTCGCGCAGCCTGGTGGAGCTGGAGTGCAATTTGTCCAGCAGTGGCGGGATTGCCTGTGCCAATTCCCGATGGTGTTTCATTGTTGCTGTTCCTGGTGTGGTGGAGTTTTATATTAATGTACTTATTAAATCGTTACCAATATAAATAATAAAAGTAACAGTTTTTAAAATTAATCAATTAGATTCCGCTAAGTTCACATAATCCAACCGTGATATTCACACTGTGAGTTGTGATAAAAACGGCTTGGTTGTCGTTTAAACAAAAGGGTTAATCAGTGTAGGGAGCAGACCTGTTTTGGCCTGTTTTGGCGCATAGCGGGGGAAAAACGGATCATATCCAACAGGGAATCGATATAGCGCTCGCCAAGATCCTCCTCGCGCGATGACAACAACCATTCTTCTAGTACACCAAAGAGACCGCCATGTAACATCTCTGCAGCGAGACTTACATCCAGATCCACTGGTAACTGTCCAGTGGTGACAGCCATATGCACCAGTTGCCCCATGTTCTTAAAGGCCTCAGTATGGCCCTGCTTCAAACGTCGAAGGGGCTCATTGCCCTCATCAACCACTTCAGCACGATGAAAGAGAATCTCCAATACCCACTGCCACTGCTCATTGCAGGCAATTTCGTGGAATAACCATAACCAGCGGGTTCGCAGCACCCCGAGTGGATCTTCTTTGACCTGATCTCCAGCAGTTTCGCACAATTGCTCGCCGGGCACACGCACTCGTTCGGTCAGGGCATTGAGGAGTTCGACATTGTCACGGAAATGATTGCACAGGGCACTCGGTGTAACGCCAGCTAACTCAGCCACTGCTGAAAGGGAGGCAGCGGAGACCCCTGATTTATGGAAAACACTGAGTGCAGCGTCCAGAATGCGCTCTCGGATCTTCAAGGCTAGTTCGTTGCTCTGTTTGGTCATCGGGACAGCTTGCTTCTCTTGTAATCATATTAACCTCACCTGGCCGTGGAATTACGACATTTCGTCGCAGGGAGGCCGGGTGTGGTTTTTATGTAACCTCTTGAAAACACAGGGCGAAATTGCCTGCTAGGGGGAACTTGCAGAGTGATGAATACTTGATAGGATCTCGTGTGCACACATAAAATGTCAGCTTGCTGAAATCGGATTTTCCCGCCGCTTTCACTTCCTGCTCCTGACAGCGCAGCCCGGGCAGTCAGCGCTCACCGAGGTAATCATGCTCAACAACAAAGCTCTCATCTGTCTTTTGGCTGTGTCTTCTCTGTTCACGGCTTGTGGTGAAGAGGCCGCTGTGCCACCAAGAATGACACCTCAGGTAACGATTGTCACACTTAAGTCTGAGCCGGTCACGCTGACAAGGGAGCTGCCGGGGCGCACTTCGCCTTTTAAGGTGGCGGAAGTGCGCCCCCAAGTGAATGGCATCGTAACTCAGCAGTTGTTCCAAGAAGGCGGCCGGGTAGAGGCCAATCAACCCCTTTACCAACTGGACGATGCTGTTTATCGGGCAGATGTGGCCAATGCCAGGGCAATACTGCAGCGTAACAATGCGGTGATGAACATTGCCCGTTTAAAAGCCGACCGCAGTGAAGAGCTGGTAAATGATGGCGCGGTGAGCAAACAGGAGAACGACTCTGCCGAAGCAGACCTGCAGGCGGCCCTTGCTGATGTGGCTGCGGCCAGGGCGGGGTTGCATAGGGCGGAGATTAAATTGGCCTATGCGCGAATCACCTCGCCAATTACCGGGCGCATCGGCAAGTCCGCTGTGACCCAGGGGGCGCTGGTTACGGCCAATCAAACCGCTGCGCTGGCCACGGTTCAACAACTGGACCCCATATATGTAGATGTCACCCAGTCTGCCGCCGAGCTTGTGAACCTGCGCCGGGCTTTCGAAGCGGGCACCCTTGGGGATGCTACCCACCTGCCAGTCAGAATTTTTCTGGAGGATGGCAGCGAGTTTGAGTTCAAAGGCAAGCTGGAGTTTGCCGAGGCCAGCGTCGACCCGTCTACTGGCAGTGTCCTTCTGCGCGTGGTAGTACCGAATCCTGACAACATGTTGCTTCCGGGGATGTATGTGCGTGTGATTGTGGGTAGCGGGGTGCTTGAGAAAGCCATTCTGGTACCCCAAGAGGGCATAGCGCGGGACCCTGATGGGAAAACTTCGGCAATGGTGGTTACTGAAGAGAATATTGTGGCGCAGCGCTCGGTCAGTGTAAGCCGTACTGTCGGCAATCGCTGGCTGGTAGAAAGGGGGCTGCTTCCGGGGGACCGCGTGATTGTTGCCGGCCTGCAGAAAATTCGTCCGGGGGCACCGGTGCAGGCCAGCGAGCGTTCAGAGATACAGCCATCGGCAGTGCCAGGGGATGCCCAGGCCCCGCAGGACTTCTGAGGACAGGAAAGATGGCGAATTTCTTTATCTACCGGCCTGTTTTTGCCTGGGTGCTGGCTATTATCACCATGCTGGCAGGCGCACTTTCTATCAGCCAATTGGCCGTAGAGCGCTATCCGAATATTGCACCCCCTGCAGTCAATATTGAGGCGAACTACCCAGGAGCTTCCGCACGGGTGGTTGAGGACTCGGTCACCCAGATTTTGGAGCAGAACATGAAAGGTCTCGATGGCCTGCTCTATATGTCTGCAACCAGCCAGTCGAATGGGAGCGCTGCCCTCTCTTTGACCTTCCAGAATGGCACAGATCCGGATACCGCCCAGGTGCAGGTACAAAACAAGGTGCAGCTGGCGATGCCGCTGCTGCCGCAAGAAGTACAGCTCCAGGGGGTGAACGTCAGCAAATCCCGGAGCGGCTTCCTGATGGTGGCTGGTTTTGTGTCTGAAGACGGCAGTATGAATCGCAATGACATCGCCGATTATATCAATTCCGCTATTGTAGATCCTGTCAGCCGAGTACCTGGTGTTGGTAATGTACAGGTCTTCGGGTCCAAATACGCCATGCGCATTTGGCTGGATCCCAACAAGCTGGCCACTTACGGCCTGTCTTCAACGGAGGTTGCTGCTGCGATACGGGCACAGAATGCCCAGGTTGCGGTAGGCAGCCTCGGTGCAGCACCGGCAATCCCGGGGCAGCAATTGAACGCTTCGATTACCTCCCAGGGGCGCCTGCAAACCCCGGAGCAGTTTCGTGCGATTGTGGTGCGGGCCAATGGGGACGGTTCTCTGTTGCGTCTGGGTGATATAGCACGGGTGGAGCTGGGGGCGGAAAATTACGAATTTATCTCTCGCTACAACCGACAGCCTGCTACCGGTATCGCCATCAATTTGGCCACCGGTGCCAATGCGCTAGAGACGGCTGAGGGCGTCAAGGCGAAACTCAAGGAACTGGAGCCCTTCTTTCCGCGGGGTTTGAAATCGGTAATACCTTTTGATACCACACCATTTGTCGAGGTTTCCATCAAGGGGGTTATTGCCACCCTGGTCGAGGCGATTATCCTGGTCTTTCTGGTGATGTACCTGTTTCTGCAGAACTTCCGCGCAACCCTGATTCCCACAATCGCGGTGCCGGTTGTATTGCTGGGGACTTTCGCTGTGCTTGCAGCCCTGGGCTTCTCGATCAATATGCTGACCATGTTTGCCATGGTACTGGCCATTGGCCTATTGGTGGATGATGCCATTGTAGTGGTGGAGAACGTCGAGCGGGTGATGCACGAGGAAGGACTGCCGCCCAGGGAAGCTACGAAAAAATCCATGCGCCAGATAACCCCGGCGCTGGTAGGTATCGGTGTGGTGCTTTCGGCAGTATTTGTACCCATGGCATTTATGAATGGTGCAACCGGGGTCATTTACCGGCAGTTCTCTGCAACCATTGTTGCCGCCATGGCGCTCTCTGTGCTGGTGGCCATTATCCTGACGCCGGCGCTTTGCGCGACCCTGTTAAAGCCACTGGCCAAGGGTGAAAACCACGGACAACGGGGGTTTTTCGGCTGGTTCAACCGCAACTTTGAACGCAACAGCCGGCGCTATCAGAATGGGGTGAGGGCGGTTCTTGCCCGCAGTGGTCGCTTTATGTTGCTCTTTTTCGCGCTCTCCGCGGTGATGGTGATCCAGTTTTTGCGCCTGCCCAGCGCTTTTTTGCCGGACGAAGACCAGGGGGTGCTCTTTTCCATGGTGCAGGCGCCGGTGGGCGCCACCCAGGAGCGCACCATGGAATCTATCCGCAAAGTGGAAGACCAGTTTCTCAACAACGAGCAGAATACGGTGGAGTCCGTATTTTCGGTGCAGGGATTCAGTTTTGCCGGCAGCGGTCAGAATACCGGTATTGCTTTTGTCAATCTCAAGGACTGGTCTGAGCGGGAGGAGGCACAGGCAAGCTCCAGTGCTGTAGCGATGCGGGCCATGGGTGCATTGATGCAAATAAAGGATGCGCTTGCCTTTGCCTTTTCGCCACCACCAATACCTGAGTTGGGTTCTTCCGGGGGCTTTACTTTTTACCTGATGGACAATGGCAATCTGGGACATCAGGCGCTGACCGCAGCGCGAAATCAGTTCCTGGATATGGCTGCACAGAGCCCACTGCTCTCCAACGTAAGGCCCAACGGACAGGAGGACACACCACAATTCCGTGTGCAAATTGATAACTCCAAGGCTGCGGCATTGGGGTTGTCTATTGCAGAGATCAACAGTGCACTCAGTACTGCCTGGGGCGGCTCCTATATCGATGACTTCATTGATCGCGGCCGGGTCAAACGGGTATACATGCAGGCGGATGCCCCTTACCGCATGGTGCCGGAGGATTTCCAACTCTGGTCTGTACGCAATGCCCAGGGCGATATGGTACCACTGTCCTCTTTCGCCAGTTTTTCCTGGGAATACGGTTCGCCGCGCCTTGAGCGTTATAATGGCCTGCCCGCGATGGAGATCAATGGCCAGGCGGCGCCTGGCATCAGCTCTGGTGAGGCCATGGCGGAAGTGGAAAAGCTGGTGTCGACACTGCCGGTGGGCATCGGGATGGAGTGGAGTGGGCTCTCCTATCAGGAGCGCGCTGCCGGTGCACAGGCGCCGCTGCTTTACATTTTGTCACTGTTGATTGTGTTTTTGTGTCTGGCGGCACTGTATGAGAGCTGGACCGTGCCCACAGCGGTACTGCTGATTGCGCCACTGGGCATTCTCGGTGCAGTACTTGCCAACAGCCTGCGGGGGATGGAACGGGATGTCTACTTCCAGGTCGCCATGCTCACAACTGTTGGCCTGACCAGCAAAAATGCCATCTTGATCGTGGAGTTCGCCAAGCACAACCTGGACAGCGGCATGGAACTGGTGGCAGCTACCATGCGTGCGGTGCACGACCGGTTGCGCCCAATCCTCATGACTTCACTCGCTTTCGGTCTGGGTGTATTGCCACTGGCTGTTGCTACAGGGGCCGGTTCCGGTGCCCAGCGGGCCATTGGCACCGGCGTGTTGGGGGGTATGGTGGTGGGAACCCTGCTCGGTATCTTCTTTATTCCGCTCTTTTTTGTGGTAGTGCAGCGGTTATTTGGCCGGAGTAATGCCTCGATCAACGCGGAACTTCCCGCTGATCAGGGAAAGCTTACCGATAAACAAGCGGACACTGTAGAGGCCGTATAAAACCCCTTTTTGCATTGTCTTGAATAGAAATAAAAGGTATGGGCCGACACAGTCGGCCTCAATCGCAATCTGCCGTAGGCAATTTTTTTCACCGAGGGATCAGGAGAGTTCGGTAATACGCCTGTTTGCCGCTGCCAGGTTCTTTTTTTTCGCCTCCCCGGCAACAGCCAGCCCTTCAATGTAAATAAACTCCACATCGGTCATGCCCACAAACCCCAGAAACTGACGCAAAAATGCGCTTTGCGCATGATCATCACCGTAGAAGCCGCCGCGAGCCGCAAAGACGATAACTTTTTTGTTCACGAGCATCCCCTGGGGGCCATTAGCGGTATAGCGAAAGGTAACACCGGCGCGGGCAATATGATCGAAATAAGTGTGCAATGTGGATGGAATAGTGAAGTTGTACATAGGTACTCCCATTACCACGGTCTCAGCGGCAGAAATTTCTTTAATCAAAATATCCGAATAATGGACCATTGCCTGCTGCTCTAGGCTGCGCTGTTCCTGTGGTGTATTGAATGCTTGATAGTGCGCCAAGGTCAGATGCGGTATCGGTTCTGCCACCAAGTCGCGGCTGATCACTTCTCCACGGGGATTCTTCGTTTTCCAGTTCTGCACGTATTTTGCGGCCAACAGGGAGGATTGACCCTCTACCTGAAAGATACTGGATTGGATAGTGAGTAGCTTTGCCATCATTGCCTCCTGAGAGAGTATTTTTGCGATGGCGGTATTGAAACATTGGATGATCCGATTAAAAATACGAAAATTGTGGGTAAACCTATCAATTTATTCGATCTATGAATGAAGAGTGTCTACAAAATTCCCTGTCAGCGCCCAGGATAACCTTGGAGCAGTGGCGTTGCCTGGTGGCAGTGGTGGAAGAGGGGGGCTATGCCCAGGCGGCGGAGCGGTTGTATAAGAGCCAGTCTTCGGTGAGCTATGCGGTACACAAGCTGGAGACAGTACTCGGAGTCAACGCATTTACCCTGCATGGCCGCAAAGCTGTGCTCACTTCTGCCGGCGACATGCTCTTTCGCCGGGCCAAGCAGCTGTTGGAGGATGCAGCGAGCCTGGAAGGCGCAGCCCACAAAGCCTCTGCCGGTTGGGAGACAGAGATAGCCATTGCCGTGGAGGTTCTTTTCCCCACCTGGTTATTGCTGGAGTGCCTGGACCAATTCGGAAAAGAGAGCCCGCAAACCCGTATTGAAATTTATGAAACCGTTATCAGCGGTGCACCGGATGCTCTGCAGCGTAAGCAGGTAGATTTTGCTATCAGTCCGCATATCCCTATGGGGTTTAGTGGTGAACTGTTGCCCAACGCTATACACATTATTCCGGTGGCACACCCGGATCATCCGCTGCACCAGCTGGGGCGGGAGCTGACTCTACGGGATCTGCGTCACCACTGCCACCTGGTTGTGCGCGATACCGGTCCTATGCGCACCAGTCGCACAGCCACTGTCGACGTAGCTCAGCGCTGGACAGTCAGCAATATAACCACTTCGCTCGGTGCAGCCTGTCGGGGTTATGGCTTCGCTTGGTTACCGGAAGAAAAAATCCTCACAGAACTGGCTGAGGGCAGCCTTAAGCCATTACCCCTACGCGGGGGCAATAAAAAAATCGCGCCCATGTATCTGATTTTTGCTGATGGCGATACCACCGGTCCGGGGGCGCAAAGGCTGGCCGATATTATCCGCCAGCGCCTGCGGGACTTGTCGGGGGAAAGCTGAGAATAGGGTCCTTTATTAACCAGCAATAGTGCCTTGCAATCTTGCGGAAAACCCACGGCGCTATTCAGGTGCCCAGTATCAAATAGCTTTATTAGCCATGGGGACTGGCAGATTGCTGAAAGACAACCCTAACGGTAGTCGGGGTTGGGGAAGTCCGGCTTGCAACCGGCATCCCAACGGGAGCGCTGGTTACCATGGGCTGGTATGCCGCCTGCATCTTTGATCATCCTGGCCAGATGCATCAGGTTCCAGGTCATAAAGGTGGTATTGCGGTTGGTGAAATCATTTTGCGGACCTCCTGAGCCAGGGTCCAGGTAGGAGGGGCCAGGGCCTGCTTCTCCTACCCAAGCGGCATCTGCTTGTGGTGGGATTACATAGCCCAAATGTTGCAGAGAATAGAGAATGTTCATGGCGCAGTGCTTGGCGCCATCTTCGTTTCCAGTAATCAGGCAGCCGCCAACACGACCGTAATAGGCATATTGGCCCTGATCGTTCAGGTCGGAAGAGTTGGCATAGAGTCGCTCGATGGTTTGAGTGCAGATGGATGATTTTTCACCGAGCCAGATAGGCGAGCCGATGACCAGTATGTCAGCTTTTTCTACCTGCTGGTAAATCTGCGGCCATTCGTCATTTCTCCAGCCGTGCTCGGTCATATCGGGGTAAACTCCAGAAGCGATGTCATGATCCACCGGTCGCAGTACCTGTGTATGAACTCCATTTCTCTGCATGATCTCGCGGGAGATATTGATCAAGCCATCGGTATGGGAAAGTTCCGGAGTTGGCTTTAATGTGCAATTCAGGAACAGAGCGTTGAGATCGGAAAAATCCCAAGAGCTGGATTCGCACTCGGCCAGCTGTTTTTTGTTGAGTGTCATATGTAGCCTCCATACTATTAGTGCTGCTGTGTTTCGGGAAAGAGGTGCATTGGCGTTGCTTTCTGTCACAGGTTTGTTCTGCCAACGCTGATGACCTGCCTGTTCCAACTGAGTTTCACAGGCTGCAAACGACCATTTGTCATTATTCGGTGTTTGATACTGCCCAAAAGCCCATGCGGATCGAGCCAGGGTTATCAAAAATAAATGCTAGCTGTGCTTTTTGTTGTATTGACGAAAGTCGTGTCGGGTTTGCTCAATGAACCGTTCCGGGATCTATTTGTCCGCTGGGGCATCGAAGATGATGCTGGCTATACGCACCCGCTGGATCACAAGTAGCAACTCAAACTGCGCAGGACTACTTTTGCCGAGGAAAAGACACAAGTAGGCGTTCCTGTGCAGAGAGGCGGTTGCAGCCGTGATTACAGTGTTTCCGTAACAGGGTTGAATCATTTTGGTAACGTCCGGCTGACCTGTCAATGCACAGTCGAGAATGTCGATTTTCCAGCCAGATTTGTAATCAACAATATTCAGCTTGTCGATACTTCAAACAATCAAGAAGTGCGCCGCAGATCCGTCTGGTAAATGCCTGGTAGCGATAACAGCTTATCGTCACCGACATTGAGAAATACGCTATGAACGTGTTTTCACAGCAGCCTATCGAAGAAGTTCTGCCATCTTTTTCATTAATATTGAGGAGGCGTTGTCGGAAAACTGTTGTCCCTCTTCAATATATCCCCATACAACAGCGTCGCTTTTCCAGCCACCCTGTTTCTTAATCAATTCAAAACTCACTTTTTCGCGCGCCGCGGCGGTCGAAAGGCCGCGTCGAAAGCTGTGGCTGCTGATCTGATCGACAAAGTCAAAGCCACAGGCAAGGCCAAGCTTTTTCAGCAAGTCATTAATGGCAGTGGGGTTTAGCTGTTGCGGCTGAACAGTATCCCAGCGATTGACCGCACGGAAAACGGGCCCCTCTGTGATGGCAGCAATTTTTAACCAGCGTTTAAGTGCTAAAGCAGGGCAAACCTGTGCATCGCCATAGGGGAGGGCACGCAAAATCCCCTCACCACTCTGGTCTGTTTTGGATTTGGGTAAGCGTATGATTAATCCTTCCTCTTCCCATATCAAGTCGGACACCTGTATTGCCACCAGTTCACTGCGCCGAAAGGCACCGAAGAAACCGGTCAGGAGTAAAGCGAGGTCCCGAGCTTTCTTCTTGGATGCCACTTGGCTTCGCAAGTGGCCGGCCATCGCGGCCAGATGCTGCATACTGAGTGCCTTGGCTTTTTGCTTCGGCTTACCATGGGTACGCCTTATGCCCTGCATGGTTTTTTGTACCAGCGGGTCGGTCACCGGATTGGACATACCCTGGTACTGGTGCCATTGGGCAATGGCAGTGAGATGCAGGTCGAGGGTGCGGGAATTTAACATCTCAGCGCGGTTAAGCAGATAGCGCACCAGTACCTGGTTGTTGGTAGGAAGCCTGCCTCCCCACTTTTCAAACTGGCGAATGGCGGACCGATAGGCCTTTCGGGTGTTATCTGAGGTGGAGGCGCGCAGGTAATCCTGGACTTTTTTTTCCCGAGGGAGTTTTTCTTGTGCGCCAATGGTACTTCCGGTGACAAGCGTATCTTGAAGCCTGGCAGGGGGTTGTTCTTTGTCCATAGAGTCTTGATGCCCGTGAAATCTGTCCTTTTGTACCGAAGATACAGCACTTGTGCGTTTTTGCTGAAGCTTAGCCTTCGATAATAAACCTTATCGAAGGTTAATTAAATACATTCAAAAGTTAGATTTAATCACATAATAATGTAATATTACGTATTATGTAATATGTTATGAAAATAAAGGAGAGCACTATGGCACGAATAGGGGTTACCTATCTGGATATCGTGCAGGCAGCCAACGCCATAAAAGCCCGCGATGAGGAGCCCACCGTTGACAGGGTGCGTACCCAACTGGGCACCGGCAGCAAAAGTACCATTGCGCCTCTCCTTAAGCGTTGGCGCAGCGAAACCGCCAGCAATACAGACGTCAGCGGGTTACCCAGGGATCTGGTAGAAGCGTTGAAAAAGCTGCATCAGCACATTCAGGGGGATGCCGACCAGAGAATCGAGCAAAACCAGCAGGAGCACCAGAAACAGCAGAATGCACAGTTATCTCAACTGGCTCAGGCCCGTGAGGTCGAGTCAAAACAGTCCGCCAGAGTGCGCGAACTGGAGCAGAAGCTCTCATTAGCTGAAGCAGATAGACACAGCCTCAGGCAGGCTGTGGAAGAGAGTCAGGCGGCATTGGAAAAATGCGAGTATCAGCTCCAAGAGGCTGCCATCCGTATTGAAGAACAAAAGAATGCCATCAAAGAAATGAAGCTTGAGAATCGTGATATCCGTGAACATTTCGAGCACTTTCAGGAAAACATCGCCAATGATCGCCAGTATGAGCGCGATCAATTCCACGCAGCCAGTGAACAATTAAAAGAACGGGTGGCTGCACTCACCGAGCAACTGTCGCTGGCAGAGCACAAGTTTAGTGAGCTGAACCTGTTCTACAACCAGGGGCAGGTACTTGTCACGGAGCTGAGTCAAGAAAAACAGGAGATGCACGAGCAAATTAGTGTAGTCCAGGCAAAAAGGGAGGCCCTACAGCAGCAAAATGCAGAGCAGGGCAGGCAGTTAGAAAGTAAAATGGCGGAAGTCGCCAATTTACAAGCCCAGGTTGTCCGCTTGCAAGGCAATAACTCGGCTTTTTCCAAAGAATCCCAGTTGCAGCGGCAATCACTGGAAAGACTGGAAACTGAATTGGCGGCGGCACAGGATCGACTGGAGCAATTACTAGATGAAAATCGCATACTCCTGCAAGAGAAGGCGATAATTCAAGGACAGTTTAACCAGTTGGAAAGTTCATTGGAGTCGGATTAGTTTTGAATTCCCAAGATTCGCGGAGACTATTTTCCACAGAAATAGAGGGGCAGATTTAGCGTTGTTATGAAAGAATTGGGTAGTCTCCATTTAGAGATAAGCTGTAGTATCTGGGGCGTCGGGGTGAGAGTAAATCACTCCCTGGAGAAAATTACTGTTTCCAGAAATCTCGAGAAATCGTCACCGTTTCCTTCAAGCATCTTGGGAAACATAGATATCGGGCTCAACCCCGGAGAAGTGTGTATCTCGTTGCTCTCCAGAATTAAATTTGATTGAACGGTTATGGAAGTTTTTCAAGAAAAACGTTTTTTACAATAGATACCATGAGAATATGAATGCGTTTAGGGAGGCGTCGATAGAATTTTTCCAGGGAATAGATCGATGAAAAACAGAATTATCAAGTCTACTTGGTGGAGGATTTGAGGAGTTTTTGATCAGCCCCACCGAGGTGGTCTAGTTTAAATGTTAGT